>JBGPZS010000038.1:0-14254 GCA_041493865.1 Terriglobia bacterium | reverse complement strand
CCCAGCGGAATCATTTCATTGACTTTGGACTTTAACTCAGCGGAGAGCCCCACGGTCATGGCTGTGTCAACATATCCGGGCGCGACCGCGTTCACGGTGATGCTGCGTGAGGCCACCTCGCGCGCCATCGCCATGGTGAAGCCGATCAATCCGGCTTTGGAAGCGCAATAATTCGCCTGACCCGCCTGGCCGGTCTGTCCAAATATGCTGGCGATGTTGATGATCCTGCCCCAGCGCGGTTTGAGCATGGAGCCGAGGACGGCCCGCGTTGTAAAGAAGGCGCCGCTCAGGTTGGTCTGGATGACCGAATCCCACTCCTCACGCTTCATCCGCATCAACAGCGTGTCTCTGGTAACGCCGGCGTTATTGACCAGGATTTCTATTTTTCCAAAGCGCTCGATTACGGCCTTCACGGCATTTTTGACTTCCGCTTCATTACCCACGTCCATGCGAAACGTCGCCGCCTGCCCGCCTTTGCCTTCAATCTCTTTCGCCACCGCAGCCAGCTTTTCTTCATTGCGCGCGGCCAGCGCGATCAACGCGCCGCCTTCCGCCAGCGCCAGCGCGCATGCGCGGCCAATTCCCTGGGAAGCGCCGGTCACCAGCGCCACACGACCTGTAACTCCCGGCATTTGCGTTGTTCTCCTCGGAGGAAACTAAGTGCGAATTATATGCGATTGCCGGGCCCGCTATGGCCGCCAGCCCACCTTCCTGATGTTATGTGATGGCTGTCACATCACTGGTGAAGGTCGGCGGACTATACGAAGAGCATTGTCGACGCAAAATGGCGCTTTTTCATCGGGTCAAGCCGGAACGTACCCGCTCCCGATGGTCCCCGTGCAAATCGTCGATCCCATGGCCTTTTTGCGGAGGTCATAGGCAACACAGGAACGGGCGGCCCGGGCTTCATGCCTGGGTCGTCTGTTTTTGAGTGAGCTTCACATCGCCGTGCTTCGTCGTTCTACCAGGGCCGGCTCCACTGGCGCTTCGTCGCGGAAAACAATTTTCATGACCGGCGGCGCTACCAGCGTGGTAATGCCCGTCATGAAGATAACCAGGGCATAGGCCGATTCGGAGACGATATTCATCTGCAGCCCTACCAGGGCCACGATCAGACCGACCTCGCCCCGCGGCACCATGCCGATTCCCACTTTCAGCGCCGTCCTCCAGCCGGAGCGCAGCACCGGCAACCCGCAGCCCACCAGCTTGGAAGCGATCGCCAGCAGAGAAATCACAATGGCTGAGACCAGCAGCTTGCGGTCAAACACGCCCATGTTCATGCGCGCGCCCATGCTGAAAAAGAAAAAGGGCGCCAGGAATTCATTGATGGAGAATACGCGCGAACGCAGGTTCCATCGTGGCGAGTACTCGGCAAAGGCCAGCCCGGCGAAAAACGCGCCGATAATAGCTGCCATGCCGATCTTCACCGCGGCGTAGGAAAGCCCCAGGCAGATGGCCAGGGCGATGATCAGCGGCGCATCCTGTGTGGACATGCGCTCCATCCCGGGCTCCATGCGCCTTACGACGCGCGGCGCGTAAAACATCATGATCAAAGCAAAGCCGATGGCCTCAATTGCGGTAATGAGCAGCTGCGCCCACTCCAGGCCGGTGGAAGAAACCAAGCCGACCACCACGGCAAGCACGATCATGCCCAGCACATCGTCAAAGACGGCCGCCCCCAGGATGATCCTGGCCGAAACCGTCTGCAGCACGCGCATGTCCCCCAGCACTCGCGCCGTGATGCCGACGCTGGTGGCCATCATAGCGGCGGCCACGAATAAAGCCTCGTGCGCCGGGTGACGAATCCATAGCATGTAACCGGCGCCGAAAAGAAATGGCACTGCAATCCCGGCCAGGGCCACGTACAGTGAGGTGCGGCCCACGCTGATGAGATCGTTTGGATGCGTCTCCAGACCGACGGTAAACAGCAGAAATATTGCGCCGATTCCCGCAATGGCGTAAATGGCGTCCGTGGGGACCACCAGGCGGACGCCGTAGGGACCAAGAAGCACGCCGGCAAGGATCTCCCCCAGCACGGCAGGAAGGCGCATCCTCTCAAAACCTTCACCAAAGAGTTTGGCCCACACGAAGATAAAGAACAGCTGAAAGAGAAATGGATCAGCGGTATGCATGGAACATGAAAATGTTGCGGGGCCTGGCGAAAACCTTAACTCTATGAGATGCCAAAACGCCAGCCAAATCCAAAGCTGCTGCTGGATTCTAAAACTCATAGCAGGCACAGCGCCGGTCTACTAGCGCCAGCCGTATCGGATTGTCGCGCGTTGGGGCTTTCCAACACAGCCGCAAGCCACGCCAATCAGCTCTCGATTTTTCCCACAGCAACCCTGAGTTTTGTCATCCTAAGTCTGGAGAAATTACCTCAAGTGCTGCGACCAGGCTTCATGAACAAAACATCTATGAAAACAGCGGCCGATAAGCTGCGAACCATGCACATCATCGACGCGGCGATCGGTGGCTCGCTCTGCTTGATCGCGGCCATAGTGGCGAGCGCTATCGCGAACGGGCATCCATGGAAAAGTTTCGTCCCGCTGATTTTTAGCGTGGTCCTTTTGTTGAACGCCAGATTGTTCGGAGCACGGGCCGGCCTGCTGGGTACAGTGCTCGCCGCGCTGGTATTTGCAGGTTTTCTTTTCAGTCCCGTGGGAAGCATTCAGGTGGCCAATGAGTCAGCCCGCGCCAATCTTGGCTGGATGCTGCTGATCGGGATCGGCTTTTCATTCTTGTTCGCGCCACCAACTTCCGGTTGCCGCCGCTAAAGCTGACAGGCCACGCAACAGAGCTGGCAACCCAGGCATCCTAACCCTCTCAGGAACATGAACCGGGCTCTGCCCGATGGCAAGAGGAGTCCTCATGGCTACCGCACCTCAGTTGCCCGCAACCCGTCAACGCTGGGCGCGCTCCCCTTTCTATTTCAACTCCGCCTCCCACCTGCTCCGAATCGGCAGGGAGAAGGCCACCACGCTCCAGGAGTTGCTGGAAGCCATACGCAATTGCGCGGAATCGTCCATTTTTCAGCACACTTTTCAGACTCTGGAGGAGCACCATTTCATCCGTGGGGGCTTTTCCAACGATTTTTCTCACTGGGCTTTTGCCTCCTGTAATGAAGTGGGACTGGCGGAGCGGCTGGCCGCCATTGACGTGCGTGAATTTACGTCGATCGCAGCCCTGCGGGACCGCCTGGTCCGCATCATTGAGGAGTATCTGCAGAAAAACCCGCGCGCGGCCTCACGCACTGCAATGGAACCTTTTTACCTGATGGCCTCAGACCTGGTGGTGGTGCCCACGCCCTACGTCGCTCGCAACCTTGAAGAATTTGCCGATGGGCTGCGCAAAGTCAGTATCCACTCCATCTATTATCACTTTATCGACGCCCGGCTCCGCCTCAAGCTCAACAATAGTGATTTTTCCGTCTGGCTGGAGCGTGAGTTGGATTTGGTACAGGCCGCCGACCGCCTCAACCGCATTGACATCTACACCTCCACGCTGGAAGGCGTACGGCGCGGCATCTTGAAGATCATTGAAGCTGAAATCGGCCGTGCCTGATCGGGCCCCGCCTGAGAAGTCAACGGGAACGTTGGAGTCACTCGAATGAAAGAAAAGAATCCGGAGCGGAAGACGGCGATAGAAGAGAAGAACGCGAATACTCATGGGGCCGGACCGGAGCAACGGGAAAACGCAACCACCACGGAGGGGCCGGCAAAACAGGAAACCCCGGCCGCCGCCGCGCCACCGGGCGCACGGGAGCGCCGCTTCCGCCAGACGGACCTTCCGGAACACTTCATTGAGCGGCGCCGGCATCCGCGCATCAGCACAGAGCAACCCCCGCCCCCGGCCCCTCCGCGCCTGGAAGATTACGCGCCCATCATCGGCCAGCCGGAGTTGGATGAGATCCGTTTTCTAGCCCGTCAGCTTCGCGGCAAGACCGTCAAGATGGTCAACTCCACCGCTGTGGGCGGAGGCGTTGCCGAAATCCTGAACCGGCTGATTCCGCTGATGAGTGAGCTGGAGATCCCCACTCGCTGGGACGTGATCACCGGCGGAAATGATTTTTATGAGGTCACCAAGGGCTTTCATAACGCGCTCCACGGCGGAGACTACAACCTGACCCAGCAGATCAAAGATATCTTTATGTCTTACAACGAACAGAACCGCCAGCGCATGGAGTTTGCCGAAGACCTGTTCGTGATTCATGATCCTCAGCCGGTCGGGCTGGTTCGCTCCAAGTCGCAGACGCGGGGGCGCTGGATCTGGCGCTGCCATATCGATCTCTCCAATCCGCATCCGGGCGTTTGGGATTTTCTGAAACCGATGGTCGAGCAGTATGACGCCGCCATCTTCTCCTCGCCGTCCTTTACCCGGCAGCTCTCTGTCCCGCAATATCTCTTTTATCCTTCGATTGATCCGCTCTCAGAGAAGAACAGGGAACTTCCTGAGGAGTACATTGCCAAGGTGTGCGATGACTTCGGCATTGACCGGTCGCGTCCCGTGATCACGCAGATCTCCCGCTTTGACCGGCTCAAAGACCCGGTGGGCGTGATTGAGGCCTACAAGCTGGTAAAGAAATACGTGGACTGCCAGCTGGTGCTCGCCGGCGGCGGCGCCACGGACGATCCTGAAGGCGCCGTGGTGCTGCAGGAAGTGATGGACGCCGCGGGCGACGATCCTGACGTCATCATTCTGAATCTGCCACCATGGTCTGCTCTGGAAATCAACGCGCTGCAGCGTGCCTCCACCGTGATTGTGCAAAAGTCATTGAAAGAGGGCTTTGGCCTTACCGTGACCGAAGGCCTGTGGAAAGAAAAACCCGTGGTCGCCGGCGCCGTGGGTGGTATCCCCACGCAGATCATTCACAAGCTCACCGGCGTGCTGGTGCACTCGGTGGAGGGCTGTGCGTACCAGATCCGCTATCTGCTCACCCATCCCGAGTTCGCCACGCAACTCGGCAAGAACGGGCGCGAACATGCCAAGGAAAATTTCCTGATCACTGTAAACCTGAAACGCTGGCTCTTGTTGTTCCAGATCCTGCTTGGCATGGCCAAACCCAACTTGACGGTCTAAGCTCGTTCGAAAGGTTTCTTTCATCTTTCGATCGGCGTAAGATCACCGGAGGTGGGCCCCTTGCCCCCTGGCGCTATCTCTTGCCCTTCACGGCAGTTTATTTGGAGGTGTCTATGCGCAGATCTTCGGCTTTGGTCCTTGTACTGGTGGTCGCGGCCATCTTTCTCACGACGGTTTCCTGTGGTGGCAGTTCCATGATGATGTCCAGCCGCCAGTTGCAAAGCATCACGATATCTCCCACTTCCGCTGATGCAATGAATTTTCCCAACGGCATGGTGCGCTTTACCGCCACGGGAACCTACAACATGGCGCCCATGACGGCAAATCCACCCGTGCTATGGTCCCTGGGGAGCCCATTTTCTTTGCAGCCGATTCCCGCGGGCGTGAGCATTGACGCAAACGGCGTTGCCCAGTGCTCCGGTTTCATCGGGATGATCACCATTGAGGCCACCTCGCCCATGGATCCCAACATACCAGTCTCCCAAATGAGCATGAACACCCTGAACGTGGTGGGCATGGCGCAACTGACCTGTCCGTGATCTGAGCAATTCTCTTTCGCTATAGGCTTGTCCGGCGCGACCGGGAGTGCGGCGTGCGATCACGATCACCGGTGTTGTTCAGATTTTCTCCGGCCACCATACCAGGACTTCCAACAATTGCGAGTAATGAAGCAACGGCTTGATCTCAGGCAGATCGATCCCGGCGGCCCGCGCCATGGTATTCACGCCAAACTCCGCCTCGGCGTCCTGCAACTGCCACGGTCCATGATGGATGTAAGCGCGATGCACGCTGCCCTGATGGGCTGTATAAAGGCAATAGCGCTCGGTGAGAAAATGTTCGAGCGATCCCTTTTCTCTAGCTCGCGCGGCCGAAACCGGCCGGTAACGCGCGTGAAACTCCGCCGGCCTGGGCATTTGCAGGCGCGTGCTGGTGTATTCGAATGACTCACCCGCGGACCGTATCAGCATGGCGGCATGAAAGTAAGGCAACTTGAAAGTCGCTCGGGCGCCAAGCACCGCGGGAAAGCTGGCCGCATCCAGGCTGAAGAAAAAAACTCCCGGAACGCCTTGATAGCGGACATAGGTCCTTACATTCAGCTCGCAGAATTTATAGAGGAACGGCAGCGGGGGAGCAAAGCGCCCGCGGATACCGCTCATCCAAAACGGCGCCACGGCAACGTAAGCCATTCCGTCCCGCAAATCCAATTCCAGCTCTTGCGGGACCTGCGGCCGCACCTTCTCCGGCGCAAGCGGCCAATGGGCAAAGAGCAGATCGTGCCATGTCTGCTTGATGCTCCACGGACCGCTGGGCATGGGAATGGGACGGTGGGCGGTTTCAAGCAGCAGAGGATGCATGTTCAGCAATTGTAAATAACGTGCCTCCGTCTCTCCGTGTTGAATAATAGAATCTACCCGTGGCCACCATCTTCACCATTGGGCACTCCACGCGCGATCTCGCCGACTTCTCTCGCGTGTTGCAGGCCCATGACATCCGCATGCTGGAAGATATCCGCGCCTTCCCCATGTCGCGCCGGCATCCGCATTTCAATCGCGAAAGCCTGGAGCTCTGGCTTCCTGAAATTGGCTGCGGCTACATCTGGGAAAAAGATCTCGGCGGGCGAAGGGGCACGCAGATGCCGCCCGGCCAGTCGCCCAACATCGCGTTGCGCAACCCATCGTTCCGCAACTATGCCGACTACATGCTGTCAGAACCATTTCATCGCGCCGTCGAACGTCTGGTTGAACGCGCCGAGAAGACCAACACCGCTATCATGTGCGCCGAGCAGCTTTATTTCCGCTGCCATCGCATGCTGGTCTCTGATTACCTGCTAGGCCTGGGACATACGGTCTTACACATCCTGGACGAGAAGCCGCCCAAAGCCCACGCGTTAACCAAAGAAGCCCACGTGATCGACGGGCGCCTCGTGTATCGCGGAGACTACCTGCTTTAGACTTAGCCACTCGCCGCCAACGCACTGCGCCGTTTCACGCCAGCCGAACAAACGATATGATTGAACTCGCCCACGCGGGCACTAGCCATGGCCCAGACAAAACTTGCCGCTCTGCTTCCCCGGCTCGAGCATGCGCGCACACAGATCGGCCAAATCGAAGAGCAAGGAATTGTCCGGCTTCTCTCGGCCGCCGGTCAGGCTGCATTCGGCAAGGACGCGGCGTCTCTGATTCGCTTTCATGACCTGCTCTTGTTCTTTCGGGCCTTTCCGCCAGGGCATGCCACCTTGCGATTGGTGGACGCGCTGCTAGCGAGGTTCGAAACCAGGGTCAAAGCCGTTCTGGCCGCGGGCGCCGATCCAGACCTCTTCGCGCCGGAAGAAGTCACCGGCATTGCCGGGACCGTGGTTGAAGCCACGTTCAGCTATCCCATGGTTTGCTGGCTGGTAGAGCACCATCCTAAATCGATTTCCATTCAATGGGACGACTATGAACGCGAAGTCCAGCGTGCCGCAGTGTGGCCGCGCTTCTTCCCGCTGATGGAAGAAGACGCCCTCACGGAGGCCAATGTTCCGTATCTCGAGTGGCTCAAAGCTGCGCGCGGAAGGCAGGATGAACTCCCCTGGTTGATCGAGCGGTTCAAGCGGCTGCCGCTGAACGAGAAAGAGAAGACCGCGCTGTACGATTCGCTCGAACTGATGGTCCGGTGGGACATGAGCGGCTCGCGCGCGTCGCGCACGCTGGCGCGCAAGCCGGTGAGACAGTTCTATTTTCATCGCGCCCCGCTGCTGCAGCGCCGCCAGGTTTCGCTGGCCGAAGAACTCGCCAAACCAAGGCTGCCGGTGAAGGTGTTGCCGTGGCAGCAAGCGGAGAAAACGCTCGATCTTGTGAAAGAGGCAACCGGGGTCCGCTACCGCGAGCTCTACGGAACCAGCATCGCCGATCCGGCATGGGTCGTGCAAGCGAACGTCGGCCGCGGCGTGGAGATTTACTTCTGGGGCCTGCCGCCGGAAAAACGCCTGCCTCTGCGCGCTTACCTGGCCGGGTTCACGTTAAAGAACGGTGTGCCCATCAACTATGTGGAGTGTATTTCGCTCTTTGATTGGACTGAGATCGGCTTCAACACTTTTCCCGCATATCGCGACGGCGAGACAGCCTGGATTTACGCGCAGACACTGCGCCTTCTGCGTCAACTGCACGGCGTGAACGCCATCTCCGTGTATCCCTACCAGATTGGCGACGGCAATGAAGAAGCCATTGACTCAGGCGCGTTCTGGTTTTATCGCAAGCTGGGCTTCCGTTCCATGCATCCTGATCTCGAAAAACTGGCGCAGGCGGAAGAGAAAAAAATCCAGGCCCACCCAGGGTACCGCACGCCTGCACGCACACTGCGGCGATTGAGCAAGGCCCACATGGTGTATGAACTGCCTCGCGCTGACCATGGCGCATCCACCCCAGCGCGAGCAAACCCGGCTCACTCCGGGGGCCCCGGCGCATCCACCCCAGCGCGAGCAAACCCGGCTCGCTCCGGGGGCCCCGGCGCATGGGACCGCTTTGCCATGCGCAATATCGGCTTTGCGGCGCAGCGACGCATGGCGCGCGAGTTTGGCGGTGATGCTGAAGCCATGCGCGAAGCCGCTGTCGCGGATGTTGCCCGTCATCTGGGCATGGTTCCCAGGCGGTTGCGCGCCAACGAAAACAAGGCATTGGCGGACTATGCCATGGTGCCGGGCCTTGCTGCTGATCTTGCACGATGGTCGCGGGACGAGAAGAGCGCGCTGCGCGCCATCATCGTCGCGAAGGCCGGGCGGACTGAGCAGCGGTACCAGCGACTCCTGCTGAACCACGACCGGCTGCGCCGGGTCATCCTAAAGGCAGGCTCACACGACTGACCTTTGACACCGGCATCACAAGCAAAGTTCCATGAGATTCGGGCGCCTGCTGCAGCCAAAATTCCCTGCAAGAACTCTGGATTGATGCGTTCCTCCTGCAAGAAGCCAGGAGTAAGCAACTATGAAAGTCCGTTTCACGATGGCCACAGTAGTGGCTTTGTGTGTGCTGTACGTCCTCATCGTATTGAACCCCCAGAATGCTTCCGCCGGCCAGCCTGGAAGCAGCCAGCTCCAGATCGTCGGCAAAGACGGCAAGGTGGCTGGATTTGTCCCGCTCAAACATACCGGCATCAAGACCGAGATCAGCGGGTTTGTCGCGCGCATCGAGGTCACGCAGGAATTTGAGAATGTTTTGCCGAACGCCGTAGAGGCCATTTACGTTTTCCCGCTGCCGCATGGCAGCGCGGTGGACGGCATGACCATGACGGTCGGCGGGCGCGAGATCCACGCAGTAATCAAGGAACGCGACGAGGCGCGCAAGATCTTTGAAAAGGCGCGCAACGCCGGCCATACCGCCGCTTTGCTTGACCAGGAACGACCGAACATCTTCACCCAGTCGGTCACCAACATTCCTCCCAGCGGCAAGGTGGAAATCAAGCTTTCTGTAATCGAGCTGCTCAAGTATGAAGCGGGCATGTATGAGTTTGCCTTCCCGCTGGTGGTTGGCCCGCGCTACATTCCGGGTAACCCTTCCGGTGCAGGCGACCACGGCACCATGCCGAATACCAGCCAGGTCCCCGATGCGTCACGCATCAGCCCGCCCGTTGCCGGCGTGCACACGAATGAAGCCACAGCCGGCCATGACGTATCGATGGAAGTAACTCTGGCTGCCGGCGTTCCCGTGGGCAACGTGGAATCAACGTCACACAAGATCTTTGCCGATCGCACCGGCCCCGACTCATATCACATCAAGCTGGCCGAGGAGGCCGTGCTGCCAAACAAGGATTTCATCCTCAAGTACAAAGTCGCCGGTCTTGGCATCAGCGACGCGGTGCTGGCGCACTCCGACAAATCGGGCGGCTACTTCACGCTTATTCTCCAGCCACCCAACAGGCCGCCGGAAAAAGCTCTGGTGCCCCGCCAGCTCATCTTTGTGCTCGATACTTCCGGCTCCATGTGGGGCTTCCCCATTGAGATGGCCAAGAAGACCATCCAGCGCGCGCTCGATAACCTGCGCAAAGACGAAACCTTCAACCTGATCACGTTCTCCGGCGATACAAAGATCCTCTTTCCTGAGCCGGTGCCGGCGACGCCGGAAAACGTGGCCCAGGCAAAGAGGGTCCTGGCGGGGGCGTACGGAAGCGGCGGAACCGAGATGATGAAGGCTATCCGCACCGCGCTGGGCGACGACGCCGGCGCGGACAAGCCCATGGAAGCCGATCCGATTCGTGTGGTCTGCTTCATGACCGATGGTTACGTGGGCAATGACGCCGAGATCATCGCCGAAATCAAGAAGCACTCTGACGCCCGGGTGTTTTCTTTCGGGATCGGCACGGCCGTCAATCGTTTCTTACTGACCAAAATGGCGGAAGAAGGCCATGGCGACGTGGAATTTGTCACCGCTCCAGGAGAAGCGCAGGCCGCGGCCGATCGCTTCTACGAGCGCGTACATTCGCCGGTCCTGACCAACATCTCCATTGACTGGAACGGGCTGCCGGTAACCGACGTCTATCCCAAAGACGTGCGCGATCTCTTCTCTGCCAAGCCGATCATCATTACTGGACGGTACACCGGAACTCCTTCGGGCAAAATCACGATTAAGGGATACCAAGGCACGGGCGATTTCAGCCGCGCTGTCCCGGTGGACTTCTCTTCCGCCGGGGCAAACAACGCGGCACTGGAAAAAATCTGGGCGCGCAACAAAGTGGAAGACCTGATGTCACAAGACTGGAATGGCATTCAGTCGGGCAATTCCAGGTACAAAGCAGACATCATCAAGGTCGGGCTGGAACACAGCCTGGCCACGCAGTACACCTCCTTCGTCGCGGTAGAAGAACGCACGGTGGTGCAGGATGGCAAACCAGTTCGCATTGAGGTGCCAGTAGAGTTGCCGCAGGGTGTGTCGCCGCTGGCGGTTCCGGGCGGCCAGTTTGGTGAGTCACGGTACGCGGCGAAAGTGGCCTCAGGCGTAGCCGGCGGAGCAATAAGCAGATCATATGCCTATAGCGTGCAGCCGGGGCCACCTCCACCGCCTCCGTCCCCTGGTTACTTTCCCAACACAACCGTAGACGTGAGAGCCGAGGCGCCGACCGTCGAGACCTCTTCTGTTCAACTGGCTCAACTGACGGCGGTTCCCCCCGCTAAAGCCGACAAAGACGCACAGCTCAAACTGGTGCAGTCAAAATTGAGCCCTGAGCTGCTGGCCATATACCGCTGCGCTGTTTCACGCGGCATAACTACCTCCACCAAGAGCTGCCAGGCTTCGCCTGCGCAGCTGAAGGTAACGGTTGAATTGGCGCAGACGAACCCAGGCTTGGAGCAGAAACTGACCAGCGCCGGGTTCAAGGTCACAAGCGGATCGGGTTCACGGCAGCTGATCGGCACGATTGCGCCCGCCCAGCTCGAGCAACTGGCACTGATTGCGGAGGTGAAATCGATATCGCTGAACAAATGAGAGAACAATTCGAGGAGAGAGAACAACAGCAAAATGGGGATGTCACCCGGCATCCCCATTTGCTTCCGAGAAAAAATGTTTCGCTTTGAATGGGCCTTACTCGCGCACCTCAACAGCCTGTTTAAGCTTGAAACTCAGCGCAGTCTCAGACGGAAGCACGATTTCTTTGTTGCCGGTGAACGCAGCGCCGGCCGTACCCGCGCCCGCGCCCGCTGCTGCTCCAATGGCTGCTCCCTTGCCGCCGCCTGCCAAGGCGCCAATCAGCGCTCCAGCGCCTGCGCCGCCGCCGATAAATCCAGCCGACCGCTTTCCCTTGCCTGCCACCGAGCGCGCCACCATGCCGGTTTCAACGGTAGTCTCTTTGCCGTTGATGGTTACAGAGCTGAGCCGGACTTCCAGCAATGCTCCGCCTTTGAAGTGGCCCATGGCTTTGGCATCAACCACTGTGCCACGCGCGGCCGCACCTTTTTCAATCACGGTTTTTCCATCCACAACCACCGGCTCGGCGACGGTCGCGGAGAATCCCTGCCCAGCCGTGCTGCTCTTTGAACTGAGAGTCTCACCCAGGCGGACGGTAATCTGCGTCCCTTGCGGAACAGTGATGGTCTGTTGGACAGGTTTTTTTTCTGCCGCCTTGGTACCCCCGGCGCCGCCACTCCCCGCACTACCGCCCGCGGCGCTGGGGTTCTCGGTTGAGGATGCCGGCGCGCCCGGGTTACTGGAACATCCGAGCACAAAACATAGCGCAAGAAGCGCTGCAACATACAGCACACGTCTAGCTTTCACTGAAAACCCCCTCATCGATACTTGCATGTATCCGGAGAATTATAGCCTCTGGCAGGGAATTACTTTTCCTCAGTCGCGGCGTTGGGGCCTGGTTGCGCCTCTGATTCCGGTTCGGTCGCAGCGGCACTGCCGTTTCCAGATTTCATTTTTTCCAGGAACCGTTTTGAATTGAGCAATGGACGCTCCAAACTGGAGTTGTAGGTGGTCCATTCCGCTTCCGGCTCGCGCTGAAAGTGGGCGCGCATGCTCTCCATTTTGGAATCAAGATCGTCCAGATAGTGCAGCATGAGGGCTTCAGGAAACATAGGCATCTTGGGACTGCCGAATTCGTACTTGCCATGGTGGCTGATGATGAGGTGCTCGATCAGAGTCTTGTATTCGCCCGGGAAGCCCGGCACCTGCGCAATTTTTTCATGCAGCATTTCCAACTCGATAATCATGTGCCCCAGAAGCTGTCCCCGCGTGGTGTAAGTAAAAGAACGAGCAAAGGTCAGCTCATGCACCTTGCCGATGTCATGCAGGAAAGCGCCGGTCAACAGCAGGTCGCGATTGATGGTCTCCGGGTAATTGCGGCACGCCAGATCGCACAGGCGGAACAGTGAGACCACGTGGTCCAGCAGCCCGCCGATAAAGGCATGGTGCAGCGTTTTGGCCGCGGGCGCGTTCTTATAAGCCTGCTCGATCTGGGGATCGGCCATGAAAGCCCGCACCAGCGCCTGAAGGTGGGGATCGCTGAAGCTATCAACAAAGTCGCGCACGGTCTGCCACAACGCACCAATATCTTTCGTGGTGCGAGGCAGGTAGTCGTCAAAATCAACTTCCGACTCCTGCATGGAACGGACCTTGTGGACGGTGAGCTGGAAACGGCCGTTGAACTTGTTGAGCAGGCCGCGCACTTTGACGAAATCATCCTGCTCAAAGCAATTGATGTGCTCGGCCACGTTGTCCCACATCTTCGCGTCCAGGTGGCCGGTGCGGTCCGCCAGCGTCATCGCCAGATAGAGCTCGCCGCTCTTTTTCGGCTTGGCCTGTTTGGAAACCACGACAAACGAGGTGGTAATCACCTGGTTTTCAAAACGAACAGCGTCAGCGATATAAAACTCTTTCATGGCTACAAGTGAGTTTACTGCAATTTGTTCCTGCGGGCGCGGGGTTCAGTAGGCGCCGGGCTCCACTTTCCAGCGGTCGAAGATCCTGGCCGACAGGAAGATTTCAAAAAGGTCCCGGTCAAGCTCTCCGTCATTGACGGACAGCTCCAGGATTTCCAGCGCCCGTTCAATAGAGACGGCTTTCTTGTAAGGGCGGTCTGCGGCGGCGAGCGCGTCAAAGATATCAGAGATCGTCATCATGCGGGTCTGCATGGGAATCTCCGGGGCCGAAAGCTTATAAGGATAACCGGTGCCGTTCAACTTCTCATGGTGACCGCGCGCGATCTCAGGAATGTTGCGCAGCTCATTGGTCCACGGGATCTGCTGCAAAAAGCTCACGGTATGGATAACGTGAGATTCGATCTGCAGGCGCTCCTCTTCATCGAGCGAGCCCTTGCGGATGGAGAGCATCTGCACCTCGTCCATGGTCAATACCGGCCGCTTTTTTCCTTCAAGATCTTCGTAGTGAAGATTGGCGATCTCGAGCAGGCGATCGAAGTTCCCTTCAGGCAGCACCGTGGGCTCATTGGCCCATATGATGGCCTCAGCGTACTCCTCCACCTCGCGCAACTGGCCGGCAAGCCTGGAATCAAAATCTTTTTGCGCAGCCAGGAACTTTTCACGCCCGTTCTGCAACAGGCAATCCATCCTGGATTTCAGGCTCTCATTTTCCAGCGTGCGCCGGACCAGGCCGAAGCGCTGCTTGATCACCTCAAGCTGAGCGGGATAAAGTTTCTTGGCCTTGATCAACACCTCTTCGCGGACGCCTACTTTACCGAAGTCATG
>JBGPZS010000081.1:0-11210 GCA_041493865.1 Terriglobia bacterium | reverse complement strand
GAATTGAACGCTTCGCATACCGGCATCAGCGCCACGCCTACGCAGGAAGAGCGTGACCGCATCGCACAAACGCGGTTCCCCGGCCTGGAACTGGAAGCCGACGCCTCCGGTTATTACAAGGTGGCATACATCTATAAGAACGGGCCGGCGGACAAGGACTACGTCAACATCAGCGAAGGCGAATATGTTCTGGCCATTGATGGGCACGAACTGAAGGCCGGCGACAACTATTGGAAATACCTGACCGCCGTGCGCGGAGAAAAGCTCTATTTCACCGTGAACTCCAAGCCGGAATCTGGCGGAGCGCGGCTGGTGAAGATCCAGCCGATCAACCAGGGGGCCTATACCACCTTGCAATATGAGCGGTGGGTGGAACAGCGCCGTGCCATCGTGGAGAAGGCTTCCAAGGGCGAGGTTGGCTACCTGCACATCCGTTCCATGGATGCGCCGTCACTGCGGCGCTTTGAACGCGACCTGGTGGAGAACCACGACAAGAAAGCGCTGATCATCGACCAGCGCTTCAATCCCGGCGGCGGCATTGACCAGGAATTGCTGGCGATCCTGAGCCAGCGCCAGTACCAATACACCAAGCAGCGCGACTCGGTGCAGATCACGCGGCCGCAGCAGGCGTTCTTCGGTCCCATGGTAGTGATGGAAAACGAACGCTCCACCAGCGATGCCGAGGTCTTTCCTGACGGCTTCCGCACGCTGGGCCTGGGCAAAGTGGTGGGCAAGACAACCTACGGAGCGGTGATCGGCACGGGAGCTTACCGGCTGCTGGATGGATCGTCGATCCGCACGCCCGGAACCGGCCTGTGGAACGTGAAGGGATACAACCTGGAAAACTACGGCGTGCCGCCCGACGTGGACGTGGACAATACTCCGGAAGATTTCCTGGCCGGCCGCGATGCCCAACTGGAAAAAGCAGTCGAGGTGTTGAAAGAAGAATTGAAAGGCAAGAAGCCGGAAGTGAAGACGGCTTCAGGCGGCGAATGACATTTGTTCAGCTCTAAAGAAAAGAGGGCGGCAGTAATGCCGCCCTTTTCTTGGTAATCGATGGCAAGCCCGATCCGGGCCGCTAATTCCTTGCAAACACCTTGGCGATGCGAATTACAACCCGCGTTCCCTGGGGCCGGTTTTCGGCGCCGGTCTCGAAAAAAGCGTGCAGGAAGATATCGACGATCCTCGTGTTAAATAGCAGGCCTGGCCCGATGGCGCCGACCTTCTCTCTGGAGTCAGGGAGGCTGCGGCTGCCGATCCTGGAATCGGTGATTTGCTTCAAGTAATAGCCGGCCACACCGGCACGGAAGCGGGGATGTAGCTTATAGGAAACCGAGGCGTTGAAATGCACGGCCTGGCCGGGTTGGATGCTGGAAGCATTGAATGCCGGGGCGGGGCTGCCGTCCTTCGAGTTCCAGAGATAGTGAAGGCGCGCCGTGGTTTCCAGGTTCGGCGTGAGAAACAGAGTGAACGCGTATTGCGGGTTCACGCTGAGCAGGTTGTTGCCGATGTTAATCGCCGTATCGCGATGATAGCTGCCGGTGGGCACAATCAACTCCACCACATGAAGGCGCTGGAAGATTGGTTTGCCGAACACCTTGTGCTCCGGCCACTGCAGCAGCAATGGGCTGAAAATCAGATCGCCGGCGCCGTTCGGGGCTCCGCGCACGCCAAAGCTGGTGTCAACGTCAACGTGAACAAGGGGCAACAGGATCTCGCCGCCGTACCAAGCACCCAGGAATTTCGTCCTGGTGGTAAAGGCAAACTCGGTGATGGCGGCAAAGCTGTTCACGGAATTAGCTCCGGGAATCTGCGCGCTGTTGGGGCCGTTGATCTGCCCCGCGTGGTAAGGGGCAAGGATCTCCTGGATGAAGATGCCGGGGCCGCCCACGCCATCCAGGAAAGACGTTGCGCCAAGATCCAGCGGCGGCAGCTGGACTTGCTGGGCCCGGGCCCTCGGCCCAAGCAGCAAGAGCACAAGGAAAAGCAGCCTTGCCAGGCAACTTTGGATGCAGACTCTCATCATGATGTGGGGAAGGCCGCCCCAGTTTATCCCAAAATTTCAAACGATGGAGCGCGAAAGTAGATCTGGTGCGGGGCTGTTTGGCCAAGTCTGGAATAGCAGCTGGACACGATGCGCAGCTGGAGAAAACGGTTGAGGTGCTGAAAGAAGAGTTGAAGGGCAAGAGGCCGGAGGCGAAGACGGCTTCAGGCGGAGAATAGTGCTTTTCGTACAGCGACAGTCGAACGGCGGCAGGAATGCCGCCCTTTTAGTAGGGTCCGGGAGTGTCAGTCTCCTATCCACGAAAATCAGGTTAACCCTTTTGTTTCATGCCTGCCTCTAGGCTGCAACTTTTACTTGTCTTTTTATCCAATACTGTTAAACTCTTGTCGCATTCATCCCCCCTTGGTCTAAATGTAGTCTAGGAGCCCCGCTCCCATGCGATAGATCGTCGTCATTATTCTGCGCACGTGTCTTGCCTATTGGGGCAAGGAACCCACTGAAGCCATCAGACCGGTTCACCATCAGCCACACAGGCCCAAATAACTTGAAGAGGATGGCTTTGGCAGACTTGCAGAGTTTGCAAAAGGTTGTTTCTTGCAGGGAATTTTCTCAAAAATCCGTTCTTTATTGGCGGAAGAGAATCTTCTTACTATTTCTGAGAGCAATTTAGAGCGCGTGCTGATACGGCACAGTGCGTTTAGGAGAGTATTTTTATGACCTTACAACTCGGATCTTTATTTAACTCAGATGCTACGGGTTCACAAGAGACGATAACTTTGGAACCTTCTGATCCCAAAACAACCACCCAGGCGACGTTCGGACCCGTTTTCTACGGCACTGATAGCCAGGGTTCCCCCCAGCAAATTCCGACGAACGACACGTCTCTGACGATCACCGTGCTGAAAGGCATCAATCCGCTCGCAATCACGCTGGTTTCGCCGGAGAAAGAGGACGAAACTGTCCTGCTCAAACAAGGGAATACGCTGCTTCTGGATCCTACCATCAGGAACCACTCGACAGTTTGTACCATTGTGATTAAGGGAACATAGCACCAGGTGGGCGGTTATCCAAACTCATTTCGTGAGGAATTAACAATATGACTGGACGACGTTTTCATCGCTGCTTAGGGCTACTGGTTTTTTTGTCGGTTTGTTTCACGATGTCCCTTGCGCAACCAGTGAAGGTAACTCCTGCTCAGCAGCGCATATGTGATCGGCATAACGAAAGTCTAATGTGTGAACAACTGTTGAGGGAGTTCCAGAGCACCCGTGAACTGCTGGGAGGGACCCCATCATCGCGTGTTGATAATCCTTTTAATTTCACAGAAACGTTTGTCAACAAGGCAGCTGGCAAAGCGCTACTCAGGCAGATTGAGAGCGAGTTTGCAGCCCAGGCGAAAGAGGCAGCACAGACGGCGCTACAGACTATCTCTACGAGCGCAGCGAATAATCAGAACGGTGGAGCGCCCTCGGCTAGCGGCTCTACCAATCTGGTTTCTAAGCCAACGACCACCGATTTTATTTCAATGGCCGCAGAGTCGGGGGCCTTCACTGACACAATCAATGGCACAACCATGACCATCCAGGCCAATGCCCTGGGGCTTACTAAGTACTTTGCCAATCGGCCCGTATTCGAAAGATGGAAATCAACCGCTGCGGACGCAATCCAGCCATTGTCGTTTACGGTTACGCTGAACCTTGCTCAGACCGGCTCCACGACCGCCACAACGGCAGGCAGCGCAAATGCAGTGACGCCTCCTTCGATTGCCTCGGTTCTGCTGCCAACCAACAATGCATCATTCTCATCGTTTGCAGCGAACTACGTCATTTATCGTCCTTATAATCCTCAAGAGAAAAGCTTCCTTGATAGTTGGAGAAAGGCGTTGGCGACGAGCAAAGATGCACTCGCTGTGGCAGCAAAACCAATCGCAAGTTTGATCAACAAGCTGCAAAGCGGCGAAGGCATCGAAGCTCTCCAGATCAAGGTGCAAACAAGTCTTGACGAATGGCACAAGAGTGGAGCCGATGCGGAAGCTGCAGCTCGAGCTCATGGTGGCGATACGGACAGCTTTTTCGAACAGTTCGTTTCTGCATATTCTAAGTACGAAGACGCATATACCGATGCGCTCTTATCCCTGCCGAATGCTCCGAAGCAAGTTTTGGACTTAAACAACGCCGTCGCTGCTTTCAAAGACGCCGTGTACACAGTCCTTGACAAGGCAAGAGGCACTCCGCTTGCTACCCTCAGCTATCTCTATTCCGCTCCTGAAGGGAAGCCAGCAACGCACAACATAACCGCGGTAGCTTCCTATCTCTTCAAGGGCGATAACCCGCAGAAGAGGACCCCGCTCACCGGCGCTCAACTGACGGCAAACTTCACTACGTCGATCTACGCCACGGTGCCTGCAGGCGCTGCCTACGGCCGGCTCCGCGATTTCCAGCTCTCCGGCGAGTTTGATAAGCCATTCGGGGGAACGCCTGCAGAGCCCCGCGGCACGTTGAGCTTGGCGGGATACGGCCAGTATCAATACGATCCAACGGTGCTCAACATCACGGCAGGGAACCTGGTTCCGGGAACCAACATTGCCCTCCCTGGTGACGCCCAGGTGCTCCTTGGAACTGCGGGCTGGCTCGGAGTGGCTCAAGGCAAGATCGTCATCAATTTGAAACAAGGTTTGAATATTCCTATCGCTGTGAAGTGGTCCAACAAGACCGATCTTCTTAAAGGCAGCGATGTACGCGGCCAAGTAGGGCTCAGCTACGATCTCTCTGCACTATCGAAGCTGATATCGCCAAGCAAAAACTAGCGCGAGATCGTGAAACAGAATTGCCAGGCTCCCATTCTTCGCGTTCTTCGCGAACTTCGCGAAGAGTGGGATTCCGGGCTGCTCGCCACGCATCTGATTTGCTCATATCTTCGATGGCCGGCGACTCGCTTGTCTTCGTAAAGTTCTGTTAACCATCCCCGCCCATTCCGCCCCGCTACGAATTAACCATCCTGACAATTATTAACTCCTGGCTTACCAACTGCTTACGCCGACGGCCCCCATCCTGGGTCTAATCCTACAGAGGCCGCAAACGCAAGTTTGGCGATTTTTGATAAGTCTCTTGGGGGTCGAGGATGAAATACATAAAAAACAAATGGACGATTATTGGCTTGCTGTTGGCGGCCATCGGGCTGCTCACGGCGTTCAAGCTGGAGCAAACCAAGGCGCCGCAATACTTCACGGAGAAGGTGCAGAAGGGCGACATACAGGACTTGGTGCAGGCCACGGGAACCATCAATGCGGTGACCACCGTGCAGGTGGGGTCGCAGGTGTCGGGCACGATCCAGACGCTGTTTGCTGACTTCAACTCACACGTGAAGAAGAACCAGGTGATCGCGCAGATTGATCCGTCATTGTTCCAGGGAGCGCTATTACAGGCGAAGGCCGACCTGGCCGATGCGCGGGCGAACCTGGTGGTGTCCAAAGCCAATTTGGATAAGGCTGATGTAGCGGCGGCGCAGGCAAAGCTGGATTTCAATCGCTACACCACGCTGGCGCAGGAAGGCGTGGTGCCGACGCAGCAACTGGATACGGCCCGCGCAGCTTCGCAGAGCGCGGACGCAGCGGTCGGCGCCGCGAAGGCGCAGGTAACGCAGGCCGGCGCGCAGGTACAGCAGAAGTCGGCGGCGGTCACGGTCGCGCAGACCAACCTGGAGCACTCGACGATCCGCTCGCCCATTGACGGCACGGTAATCGCGCGCAGTGTTGATGTTGGCCAGACGGTGGCTGCGTCATTGGCGGCGCCGACGCTGTTCACCATCGCGCAGGACCTGACCAAGATGCAGGTCTATGTGAGCACCGATGAGAGCGACGTGGGCACGATCCAGGCGGGGCAGGACGTCAGCTTCAAGGTCGACGCGTTTCCCAAAAATTATTTTAAGGGAAAAGTTTCCGCGGTCCGGCTGAATGCGACGACCGTACAGAACGTGGTGACTTACACCACTATCGTGGATTTTGAGAACCCGGAGATGAAATTGTTCCCAGGCATGACGGCCTATGTAACGGTGCCCGTAGCCACGGCAAACGATGTGGTGAAGGTTCCGAATGGCTCGCTGCGCTTCACGCCTGATCTGACGGCGCAGGAGATCAGCGATCTCTACCAGAAAGCCGGGATCGCAGCGGCCGGTAGTGGACGCGCCAAGAAATCCGGCCAGAGCGCGCAACAACAGTCCGGACAACAGGCTGCTATGGCCGTGGTCTGGAAGATGAACGCGGACAAATCGCTGGAACCGGTGCAGATCAAGCTGGGCATCACCGACCACACGACGACCGAGGTCGCGCAGGTGGTGAAAGGCTCATTGAATCCGCAAGACCAGGTCATCACTGGCTCGGCAACGGCAAACAAGACCGCACCTGCCACCACGGCGGCCCCGGGAATGGGCGGAGCGCGTGGCGCAACCGGCGGCGGAAGGGTTGGCCGCTAAGAGAAAAGCCTTTCAGGGGCTAAAGCCCTGAATTTCTAAACGTCTATTTGGCACGACTAAAGCTCGTGCCCTGATACGAAGCTGTTGAGGGAAACTATATTTCAGTCCTTCGCAGCGAAGATCGGAGGAGACTATGGCAACCATCAGTCAAATTGGGATGAATGCGGCGGAGGTGATGACGCCGAAAGCCGGGACGGTTGCGGTGACGACAGGCGCCGTCCCGGTGATTCAGGTGCAGGACGTGCACAAATACTACGATCTGGGCGAAACCAAGGTGCACGCCCTGCGCGGCGTGGACCTGACGATTGAACCGGGAGAATTCGTGGCCATCATGGGCTCGAGCGGCAGCGGCAAATCCACCTTCATGAACATGCTGGGCTGCCTGGACAAGCCGACCAGCGGCAAGTACATCCTGGAAGGCACGGATGTTTCCAGCCTGGACAAGAAGCAGCTGGCGGCAATACGCAATCGCAAGCTGGGATTTGTATTTCAGGGATTCAACCTGCTCTCACGCACCACGGCGCTGGAAAACGTTGAGTTGCCCACGCTGTATGCGCAGATGGAGAAAGAAAAACGCCAGGAGCGGGCAAAAGAGGTGCTGGAACTGGTGGGGCTGGGAGAGCGGATGGACCATTTTCCATCGCAGCTTTCCGGCGGACAGCAGCAGCGCGTGGCAATTGCACGGGCGCTGGTGAACAAGCCGGCGATCCTGCTGGCGGACGAACCCACGGGAAACCTGGACAGCAGAACGTCAGTGGAGATCATGCAGATCTTCCAGGACCTGAATGACAGCGGGCTGACGATTGTGTTGGTCACGCATGAGCCGGACATCGCGCAGTTTGCTAAGCGGACTGTGGTGTTCCGCGACGGCAAGATACGGCATGACGATCCGGTGCGGCAGCAGCCGCGCGCGGCTGAAGTGCTGAAGACCCTGCCGGCGGTGGATGAATAGATGCAATCGCACCGTGGAGACGTGGAGGCGCGGGGAAGAGAAAGAGCGGGCGATCTGGTGATCTGAAATCGGGAATCGAGGCAAGTTGGATTCGCTGCTACCGTTTTTCTTATCCTCCGCTTCCTCTGTTCCTCCGTGTTTCAAAGGTTTGGTTTTCGGTTGCGGCGACTTTGGCAATGATGGCAATTCTGGCAATTGGTTTTATGAGGGGGTTTATATGGATTTCATGGCGATTTTACGGATAGCAATTCGGGCGCTGACGCGCAACAAGATGCGGTCACTGCTGACGATGCTGGGAATTGTGATCGGCGTAGGCGCGGTCATTGCGACGGTGGGTCTGGGGCAGGGCGCGCAGCAACAGGTGCAAGACCAGATTGCGTCGATGGGGACCAACCTGCTTTACGTCAGTTCCGGGAGCTTGAACCGGGGTGGTATCCACCTGGGCGGCGGCGCGACTAAGACTCTGGTCTATGACGACATGAAAGCCATCCTTCAGGAAGTGTCGGCGGTTGCGCAGGCAGCGCCGGGCGTCGGAGCCGGCGCGCAGGTGGTCGCGGACAATCAAAACTGGTACACGCGTGGCCTGACCGGGACCGAGCCGCAGTACTTTGACATCAGGAACTGGGGCTTTGCCCGCGGCGCCAGCTTTACCCAGGATGACGTCACGCGCGCGGCCAACGTCGTGGTTCTGGGCGCGACGGTGCAGACGAACCTTTTTGGAAACTCTGATCCTGTCGGCAAGACGGTCCGCATTGGCAACTTGCCGTTTCAGGTTGTAGGCGTGCTGCAAGCCAAGGGACAGTCAGGCATGGGGCAGGACCAGGATGACGCCGTTTTTGTTCCCATCACTACGATGCAAAAGAAAATTACCGGGCAGGACTGGCTGCAGTACATCATGGCTTCAGCCACCTCGCAATCGACCAGTTATGCGGCGCAGGGGCAGATCACTTCGCTGCTGCGCGACCGGCATCGCATCCGCACCGGACAGGACGACGATTTCAGCGTGCGCAACCTTGCGGACGTGGCGCAACTGGCGGACGCGTCTTCCAAAGTGATGACGCTGCTGCTGGCCTCGATTGCCGGCGTGTCACTGCTTGTGGGCGGAATTGGGATCATGAACATCATGCTGGTGTCGGTCACGGAGCGCACGCGGGAGATCGGTATCCGGATCGCCATCGGCGCGACCGAGTCCGATGTGCTGCGCCAGTTCCTGAGCGAGTCCGTGGTGCTGAGCATGGCAGGAGGAATTCTGGGCATCCTCTTTGGCATTGCATCTTCCATGATCATCACCAAGGTGCTGGGCTGGAGCATATTGATTTCGCCGGTGGCGGTGGCAGCGGCGGTAGTGTTCTCAACGGCGGTGGGAATTTTCTTCGGGTTTTACCCGGCAAGGAAAGCCGCGCTGCTGGATCCGATTGAAGCTTTACGGTTTGAGTAGGTCAGACCCCCCTTACTCAATAACGAATGGCCCGGCTTTTCACGAAGCCGGGCCATTTTGTTTGCCTGCTTGTCACCACGAGATCGAGAGATTACACCCAACAAGAGCGCTGAGGCTCAAGAGGCTTGACCGAGGTCGGTCTCAAACCGCATCGGCCGCGCCAGATCAAGCTTTTGAGCAAGCCGGCACAGTACTGCTTCCAGTTCCAGCATGACGGCCAGGTCCAGGTCAGGGCCCGCGGCCTGCATGGCCGCTGCAGGATCTTCGATAAACATGCAAGCGTTTGCCGGAGACTCACTGATCCACATATCCAACTGGTCACCACACTGGCTAAGGGCTTGAAGAAGATGCTCGGATTGAATCGCCGGGAAAATTCGGGCCACAGGATACCTCTTTGGGTCTTGCATACTTAGACAAGCCGCCCAGGCACGCGGAACAACAAAATCCAATTTTTCTTACGGCCTCTGCCAGGAGAGTTTCACCTTACAAAACCATACCATTCGTTACAAGGATTGGAGAACAGAGCTCCAACATCGGGGTTTTAGCTGGCAGGACAAAAAGCTTAGACCTGGACAAGTTGGATTGAAGAGAAGGTAGTCGGGCCTGGCTAAAACGGGAGGAATTAATGAATCGTCTACGAATTTTGCTAGTTGGCGCGGCGCTAATCACGGGGGGCTCAGCCTTGGCTTCAGCCCAGGTTCTGCAACAGGATGTGGCGTATCGCGACCGAGACCGGGACCACGATCGAGATCGGGACCGAGGCCGCGGTTCTTACCGAAACAACGACCGGGATCGGGACCGCGACCACAGATCTTACGGGGACCATGATCGCGACGACCGGAGGTTCCGTGACCGGGATCGCGACCGCAGGTATGATGGGCGCTACGACAACGACCGCAGGTATGAAGGCGGCAACAGGCGCTGGGACGGCCGCCGCTGGCAATACTGGGACGGCCGCCGGTGGGTTTACTAAAGATCGATGTTAGCTCTTTCTGAGAGCCGAGGGCGGAATGTGCACAACGCGCGTTCCGCCTTTTGTTTCTGTAGGGCAAGCATAGATAGAAGTAAGGGCGGCATTTCTGCCGCCCTTTTTGTTGCGCTCTTGAAGCGAATCTTACTGGTGCCGGATGTCGCCCGCGGCCGCCAGGTCCGAGTCGAGCTCGATGAAGAGAGCGCGGGTGCCATTGACCACGTAGGCGGCCATGTTTTGTGTCCCCAAAGGAGTTTGCAGGGCCATTGTGGTGCGGCCGTTTGCGGCCACGGTAAATGTTCCGATGAGAGGTTGCCCGAAGGTGATGCTCCCTGTGTTGTTGAGGTCAACAATGCCGTTGAGCTTGCTGACGCCATCGGCGGTGAACTGCGCAATGGAGTCGATCTCCCCGCCACTGGAGGTAGCGCCAGTGAAGTTCAATCCGTAGGTCCCTGAAAGCGACCCATTGGTAAAAGCTGCGGTCTGCTGCTGGAGGGCGGTGCCGGAAGCCAGGAAGCGAATGTCAGTCTCAAGCACGAGCACGCCGCCCGTCGAGGGATACACAACAAACGTGAATGTTCCTGAGGTCGTATTCAGGGTGAGCGTGCCGCGGCCATTGGCCGCCATGGAGTAGCTGCCGGTGAGGCCGACGCTGGTAGTGACGAAGCCTGCGTCGTTGAGGTCTTCAATACCGCTGGTGACGTTGCCGGCGCCATTCGAAGTTAAAACTCCGCCCGCTGCAAACGGACCGCCGGAAAGTAAATCAGCTCCGGCGACGGTGAAAGCGAAAGGTCCGGAAAGCGACGCGTTGGAGAAGGGCCCCACCTGGCGGAAGGCTTCGCCGCCGAGCACCGGGAGCGCGTTCGTTTCGACGATCTTGAGATGGTTTGCATCGACAACATAGAAGGCGAAGCTGAGCGCGCCCCGTATGGTATTCAAAGTGGCCGTGCCGCGACCACTGGCGGTTACAGGGATGGACCCGGTCATGGGGTCGTTGGTGACAATTCCTCCGTTGTCGTTGGAGTCATCGATTCCTGCGGTGAGGTTGCCCGTGGCGTCAGAAGTAAAGTTGCCGCTGACGGCCAGCGGAACGCCGCCCGTGTCAATTCCCGCCAGGCTGAAAGCAAAAGATCCGGCCAATGCCGCATTGGAAAAAGCCGAGGGCGTCTGTAGATCAATCGTGCCGCTGCCGGTTGCGCTGGTGTCAAAACGAATGACCAGGGCGTGCCCGCCGGCGACCAGCACAAAATCAATGGTTGAGTTTCCGGCGGACGAGTTCAGCGTAGCCGACCCGCGACCGTCTGCGCGCACGGTATAGGTGCCGGTAATCGCCGCATTGGTGCTTATGCCAAAGTCGCTGTTGATGTCCTCGGCG
>JBGPZS010000551.1:0-2741 GCA_041493865.1 Terriglobia bacterium | reverse complement strand
CTCCCGGATAGCCGAGCCCCAATAGCTTGGCCACTTTGTCATAGGCCTCGCCCGCGGCGTCGTCGCGCGTGCGGCCGATGTTGGCATAGGTCCAGCCGCGCTCACGCTGCTCCGCCAGGAATAGGTGCGTGTGCCCGCCCGATACCACCAGCGCCAGCAGCGGAAAATCCATCTGAAAATTTCCTTTCTGCTTTTCCTCCAGCAGCACCGCATGAATGTGACCTTCCAGATGGTTCACTGTGATCAGCGGCTTTTCCAGCGCAAACGCCAGCGCCTTGGCATAACTGATGCCGACCAGCAACGCCCCGGCCAGCCCGGGCCCCTGCGTTACCGCAATGGCGTCGATCGATTCATAACTCTTGCCCGCTTCCTTGAGCGCCTGGCGGACCACCGGAACAATCGCACGCAGATGCTCCCGCGACGCCAGTTCCGGCACCACGCCGCCATAAGGCTGGTGCGTGGCAATCTGTGACGACACCACATTCGAAAGCAGCCGCTCTCCGTTGCCCACGACCGCCGCGGCTGTTTCGTCGCACGAGGTCTCAATCCCCAGGATGTAACTCTCAGACATATATCTAATATTATTGGATTTGCGGCGGAAGAGCGGCCCTGGCCGCATAAAGTGATGTTATTTGAAATCGGGGCTTTTAGCTCCTGAGGCCCTTTGAACCTTACCTCTGAAAAAGCGATTGAAGCCACCCGCATTGCGCGTACGCTGCGGGAACACGGGCACGCCGCCTATCTGGTCGGCGGCTGCGTGCGTGATCTGCTGCTGCGCCGCGAACCCGCCGACTATGACATTGCCACCTCCGCCACGCCCGAGCAGGTCATGCAGCTCTTCCCACAAACCTACGCTGTGGGCGCACAGTTCGGCGTGGTGCTCGTGCCTGTGCGGCATGATACAGCGGACGGCGAGCGTGACAACTACGCCATCGAAGTCGCCACCTTCCGCAGTGACGGCGCCTATTCTGACGGCCGCCATCCCGACGAAGTGCAATTCTCGAAAGACGCGCGCCTTGACGTGCAGCGCCGCGACTTCACCATCAATGGCCTGCTGCTCGATCCCGAGACCTCTGAAGTGCTCGACTACGTCGGCGGCCGCGAAGACCTGCAACACGGCGTGGTCCGCGCCATCGGCCCTCCCCATCAGCGATTCGCGGAAGACAAGCTGCGCATGCTTCGTGCCGTGCGCTTCACCGCCCGCTTTGGCTATGCCATTGACGCCCGTACCTTCTCCGCCATTCGCGAACTCGCTCCGCAAATCCACCAGGTGAGCCAGGAGCGCGTGCGCGATGAAATTCTGAAAATGCTCACCGAGGGCCACGCCCGCCGCGCCTTTGAACTGCTGGACCAGACGAGCCTGCTGGAACAGGTGCTGCCGGAGATCAAGAAGATGCAGGGCGTGGAGCAGCCGCCGCAATATCATCCTGAAGGCGATGTCTGGATCCACACGCTGATGCTGCTGGAAGGGCTGCCGGCCGGCTGTTCAAAAACTCTGGCCCTGGGCGCGCTACTGCATGACATCGGCAAGCCGCCCACGTTTCGCGTGGCGCCGGACCGCATCCGCTTTGACGGGCACGCTGAGATCGGCACAAAAATGGCGGAAGAGATCTGCCGCCGCTTCCGCCTTTCGAACGACGACACCGGGCAAGTCTTGTCGCTGGTCGCTAACCACATGCGCTTTGCCGACGTCACGCGCATGAAAGAATCCACTCTCAAGCGCTTTTTCCGTCTGCCCAAGTTCGAAGAGCAGCTCGAGTTGCATCGCCTTGACTGCATGAGCAGCCATCGCGACTTGGGCCTCTATGACTTCGCGCAGGAAAAATTTCATTCCCTGCCCGCCGAACAAATCCGTCCCGCCCCGCTCATCACCGGCGACGATCTGATCGCAGCCGGCTACAAACCTGGACCGCAGTTCAAAGAGTTTCTGACTGCCGTGGAAGATGCGCAGTTAGATGGAAAGATCAGCACGAAAGAAGAGGCTATGGAACTAGTGAAAGAGAAATCCAAGCCGATTTCTTAGTTCTCCTTCACGCCAAGCCGACAACACTCACTGTCCGTATTCTCCGTGCCTCGGTGTCTCCGTGGTGGATTTATGGTTGCTTACTGGAGGCTGCTTTCTCCCGATAATTGAAGTACCCCCACACCTGCTCGCTCATCCGCCCAATCGCGTCTTCCAGTTCGCTGTAAAAGCCGCGATGGTGCGCGGAAAAGAACACCACCACCACGCGCGCGGAGGGCGTCTGGACCAGGCCAACGTCATTGGCGATGAATGGTGGAAAGTCGCCGGTCTTATGCGGCGTGGATGAATCGTTCATCATGAAGCGCGGGATGCGCGAGCGGAACTGCTGCCGGCCCATCATGCGCAGCACCCCGGTGCCGAACCGCTTGTCGGCGGTCTTCATCACGATGCGGTCGGACGTATTGATGTTGCCCGCGTCCACCTGCCGGTACACGTCGACCAGGAGCGGAATCTTGATGGCCGACATTGTGTCCATGACTTTGTCGGCGTTGATGGCGACCTCTTCGCCCGTATCGAGCGACTTGATGTAGATGCCCCAGTCGGCGCTCACGCCGGCCGAGATCTGCTCCAGCTTTTGCTTGAGCAGGTCAATCGGCTTGGGAGCGGGAGCATTCTGGGCAAAGGCGGGCAGGACAAACAACAAGATAACAGCAGTCTTAATCGATTTCACTCTTATCATTTTTCACCACAATGGGCACAAAGGTTCAGGAAGGCCAGG
>JBGPZS010000247.1:0-6084 GCA_041493865.1 Terriglobia bacterium | reverse complement strand
GCCAGCGGATCAGTGACGGGCAGCACGCCCAACTTTAACCAGATACGCTACCTGCCGCAGGGCGAGGGCCGCTGGCTGAACCAGGCGGACGAAGAACAGAAACGCCAGGTGTGCGTGCTGGGGTTCCAGATGATGCGCACACTTTTTCCGGGGCGGCCGGCCATCGGCAGCACGATCCTGCTGAACGGAGTGCGCTTTGAAGTGGTGGGAGTGCTCTCGAACATCGGGCGGCAGGAAAATAATTTGAACAACGTGCGCGTCTATATTCCCTTCAGCACCATGCACCAGTATTTTCCGATGAAGAACGCGCACACGCCGGATGACATCGGCAACATGGTGCTGCGGCCGGTGAGCCGCGACAAGCATGCGGGCGCCGTGGACCAGGTACACCAGATCATCGCGCGCAATCATGGCTTTGATGCGAAGAACAAAGAGGCGTTTGAAGGCTGGGACACGGTACAGACGCAGGACATGGTAGGCAAAATCTTTGACGGCATGGACCTGTTCCTGGGCGGCGTGGGTATGGTGACGCTGGTGCTGGGCGCGATTGGGATCGTGAACATCATGCTGGTGTCGGTGACGGAGCGGACGCAGGAGATTGGATTGATGAAAGCGCTGGGCGCGACCAACCGGCGCATCCTGATGCAGTTCTTTCTGGAAGGCGTGTTTCTGACGGCGCTAAGCGGAGTCACGGGCATTGCTATTTCCGCGGGCATAATGGCACTGCTGGCCAAGCTGCCGACGCCTCCAGGATTCGATTTGCCGCATATTGTGCCTGCGTCGGCGGCGGTGGCGGTGATTTCACTTTCGCTCGCTGGGATTATTGCGGGATTGTATCCGGCGCGGAAGGCCTCGTTGCTGCAGCCGGTCGAAGCCCTGAGGCGAGAATAACGGAAAGAGAGTAAACGAAGAGGGAGCAACGGGATGGTCCATGATTTGCTGGGTCAGGCGTATGCGTCGATCAAGCACAACCGCAGGCGCACGGCACTGACGATGCTGGGAATGGCGTGGGGCATTGCCACGGTGGTGATCCTGCTGGCGTACGGCGCCGGCTTCGGACGCGCCATCACCGCGATCTTCTCCAACTTCGGCATGCAGATGATGGGAGTGTTTCCCGGGAGGACGTCGTTGCAGGCAGGCGGCTCCAAGGCGGGAACGCAGGTGCGTTTCACCATCGATGATGTGCAGCGCCTGCAGGAACAGATCCCGCTGATCCGGCACATTTCGCCGGAATCGTCATTTCCTGCGAGCGTACAGCATGAGAACCGGACGCAGCAATTTGAAGTCGGCGGGTTCACGCCGGACATCATACCGGTGCGCGCGCTCAAAGTGGAGAGCGGACGCTTCTATAACGATGCCGACGAAATGCAGCGGTCGCGCGTGGCCGTGCTGGGATCTGACGCCAAGGACAAACTGTTTTCCGGCCTGCCCGCGCTGGGCGAAAGCGTGCGCATCGGCGGCATCAGCTTTGAGGTGGTCGGAATTCTCGAAGCGAAAATGCAGGAGGGTGACGACAATATTAATAAAGTCGTGTACATTCCATTTTCCACGATGGGCGATATTCGCGACACGCGATATCTGGACGGCATCTGGATGGACTACGAAGGGCTGGAGTACGACAAAGTTGAGGGCAGCATTCGCAGCGTGCTGGGCACCTCGCACGGCTTCAATCCCAAGGACCCGCGCGCGGTGTTTGTCTGGAACACGATGAAGAACCTCAACAACTGGCAGATCATCACCATGGCGCTGCAAGTTCTGCTCACGTTTATCGGAACGCTTACGCTTGGCATTGGCGGCGTGGGATTGATGAACATCATGCTGGTCTCCGTCACGCAGCGCACGCGCGAGATCGGCGTGGAGAAAGCGCTGGGCGCCCGGCGACGTGACATCCTGATGCAGTTCCTGGCGGAAGCCATGGCCATCACCTTTGCCGGAGGCCTGCTGGGCGTGGTGGTGGCTTACGCCATCTCCTGGATCATCGGGACCATTCCCGTGTACAGCGTGATGGCAAAAAACGCCGAAGCCGGCGATATTCGTCTTGCCATTTCGGCCACGCACCTGCTCGTTTCCACGGCGATCCTGATTGTGGTGGGGCTTATCAGCGGCATGCTGCCCGCGATCAAGGCGTCACGTCTGGACCCGATTGAAGCGCTGCGCTATGAGTAGAAGGAAATGGTGGACGCAAGAGAGTTCGTATCGTACTACGTCTGCGCCCGGCGGATGGTCTGCGAATAAAACCGTGTGCGCTCCCTGAATCCCAGCCGCCGGTAGATTTCGACAGCCCGGTTGTTGTCGCTGCGGACGGTCAGAAACGCCCGCTCTCCGCGCGACTGTATGCGCTCCAGCAGCGCGCGCATGATGGCCGTTGCATGGCCGCGGCCTTCGTAGTCCGGAAGCGTCGCCACCGTCGTGATCTCGCGATAGCCGGCGATGTGCAGCCGCAACCCGCCCATCGCTACCAGCTTACCGTCTTCCCGAATGCCCAGAAATTGTCCCAGCTTCTGAATCCGTTGGCATAGCGTCCTGCCCGGACGCGTGGCCGCGTACACCACGCTCATCTCCGGAACATCGGACGGAGTGAGCTCAACGACCGCGGGCGCGGCCTGCTTCCGCGTTTCAATGTTCAGCGTTTCACGGTCCTGCGCCGATGGCGGTGGCGCTTCCGTCTCCTGCACCATCTGCTGCAACTCCACGGCGCGCACCACCTCCCAGCCAGCGGGTAAGTTCGGCGCCGCGGAAAAATAAAGCGTAATCGCATCGCGCTGGATGAGCTGCGCCAGTGAATCGAAGGCCATGGGTGTATTCGCCGCCAGCGCGCCCAGCAGCGTCATCTCCGGCGGGAACCTGCGCGCCAGTGCTCCGCTATGCGCCAGCTGCGCCTGCTTGGTGGTCAGCGCCGTCCAAATCGGATTGTCCAGGGCGTGCATGAGGCTAGACCATTTTCAGCGTAAATGTAGACCATTACGGGGTGGAGCAGGCATTCATGCCTGCGGTACTCTGCCATAAATTGCCCGGCTTCAGCCCCTGAGGTTCTTCGCAGGTTTACAGTGACTCTGAAACTGGTCAAGAGTTTACCGCATCAACAGCAAGAACACGCACTAACCAATCATTCTCTGGTCGTGACGGGCCGGACAAAACCGGATGTCACGCGGCGCAAAGCACAACAAAGGAAAATACGGTGCCAGAAGTGACACTCCTCTTGGATTACCCGAACGGCCGTCTAGCGTTCTCCCGTTTCTTTCTCCCATTGAATGCACGCCGCAGTCTTGTGCATCCTGCATAGCAAGAGACAGGGCAAAGCTATCGTTAAACGTTCTTCGTCTTCAGGAACGTTCCCTTTTCCAATTCATTGAACGCATCCCTAAGTTGTTCCTGCGTGTTCATCACGATCGGCCCGTACCACGCCACCGGCTCTTGCAGGGGCTTGCCTGAGACCAGCAGAAAGCGGATACCGTCATCACCGGCTTGCACGGTGACTTCATCACCGCTATCAAAAAGAATAAGAGAGCGATTATCGGCGTGGGCGGGAGGCGCGGTGTCAAGCCAGCCAACACCCTCTGTCGGCACGGCCAGCGGTCCGGAGGCATTACAGAATTTGCCTGACCCGGCAAACACGTAAGCAAAAGCGCTGCGCGTGGTCTCCACCGGCAGCGACTTCCGCTGGCCGGGAGAGACCGACACATCAATATAAATAGGATCGGCGGCAATGCCTTCCACCGGACCCTTCTTGCCCCAGAAGCTGCCGCAGACCAGGCGTACGTGCGTGCCGTCATCGTCTGTAATTTGCGGGACCTCTTCGGCTTTTACCTCCTGGTAACGCGGCGCCGTCATCTTGAGCGCCGAAGGAAGATTGGCCCACAACTGAAACCCGTGCATGCGGCCGGTGGGATCGCCCTTGGGCATTTCCTGGTGGATGATGCCGCTGCCGGCGGTCATCCACTGCACGTCACCGGCGGCAATGGCGCCGCGGTTGCCCATGCTGTCTCCGTGCTCCACCGTCCCGGCCAGAACGTACGTGATGGTCTCTATTCCCCGATGCGGATGCCAGGGAAAGCCGGCCAGATAGTCCTCGGGCACGTCGTTGCGGAAATCGTCGAGCAGGAGAAACGGATCATAGTCAGAGGTGTTGCCAAAGCCAAACGCCCTGCGCAGATGGACGCCCGCGCCTTCCATGGTGGGTTTGGACTTGATCAGCTTTTTCACCGGACGAATGGACATGATTGCCTCCAATAGAAATGTTAGCGCAACAGCGGCAAACAGTCAGATTGCAGAGAGCGGCTCCGGGTTGCGAATACTTGCCACTGCAAAACCCAGCTCACCACGGAGGCGCGGCGACGCGGAGAAAGCCTCAGGAAAAACCTCACCACTGATTTCACTGATGAACCCGCTCCTCTGCTTCCTCCGTTCCTGGGGTGTTTCAAAGGTTTTGATTTTCAATTCCGGCGATTTTGGCAATCTTCCCCATCCGTATCATCCGTGTTGATCCGGTAAGGTTTTTCCGGTTTATTGCAGCGCTTGCTCCAGTATGGCCAGTACGTGTATCTGTGTCGTATCCAGAAACGGTATGCCGAGGGAAGAGCTATCGGTCAGGATCAGCGGCAGTTCCGTCCCGCCCAGGATCAGTCCCTGAATGCTGTCTTGCTGCTTCATGCGGGCCGCGATCGCCAGCAATCGCTCGCGGGTTTGTGGCAGAAATTTGCCGGGGATTAGCTCGTTGATGTATTTGTCATGAATATAATCTTGTTCATCCGGCGTGGGCACGGTTAGAGCAACGCCTTCACGCGAAAAAACCTGGGGATAGAACCGGCCTTGCATGGTGAACCGCGTGCCGAATAGACCAAGATTTGTCAGTCCAAGCCGCTTTGCTTCCGCGCACGTGGCTTCCACAATGCTTACCAGAGGAATTGGGGACCGGCGGGAAACGTCGTCAAACACGATGTGCGGCGTGTTGGCCGAGAGCAGCCCGCATTCTGCTCCCGCGCGCGCCAGCCTCTCGATCTCAAAGACCAGGTATTCCGTCAACTGGCCAAGCTGGTTGGCCCCCACCATGCCCAGGCCTTTGTTTACGTCGAGACTATTAATAATGATCGAAGGAGCGCCCTCCCCGGGCCTTAGCTCCTGATGCGTGGCCAGCAGCCGCCGATAATAGTCAATGGTGGATTCCGGCCCCAGACCGCCGATGATTCCGATTGCCTTCATGCTGAAGCTCCTGTCCCCGACTGTCCTGAAAGGCAAGGTAAATTCGGAGGGTAAATTAAAGATCACCCGCATCATCTATGGGTAATCTGGCTTGATGCCGGGGCCCGAACCGTGCATCCTATTAGAGAAGTTTTCCCTTGACCATGACGCAAATTTATCGATCCCGCATTTCTGCCCTTATCTTTCTCTGGACCGCTGCCTTGTGCGCCTCCGGGCACGCCGCTGAGCTAAAGCAGAAGACCACCACTGCCTTTGACCGTTACGTAACCGCCACGGAGGCCAGATTCAGCAACGAACTTCGTCCCGGCGGGACCTTTCTCTACGTGGATGGCCTGAGCCCAGAGGCAAAACGCAAGGCCTATGAGCAGCTCAAACAGGGCGAAATCCTGGTGGAAAAACTGGAGACCAAAGCGCCTGGCCTGAGCGCTGACGTCCCCGATGGCATGGTCCATCATTGGGTGGGGCTCATCTTTATTCCCGGCGCCACCTTGGCCAACACGCTTCCCCTGGTCAAGGATTACGATCGCCGGGCTGAGCTGTACAAGCCTGACGTGAGCGCCTCACGTACGCTCGCGCACAACGGGGACGAGTACAAGATGTTTCTCCGCCTCCACCAGAAAAAATTCACCACCGTGGACTTCAATACCACCTATGACGTTCACTGGGGACAGGTGGACCCCACAAAAGTGTTTTCCAACTCCATCAGCGTCCGCATCGCCGAGGTAAAGGACGTCGAGAAGCCCGACGGCGAAGAGCTGCCCGTCGGTACCGGACACGGCTACCTCTGGCGGCTGAATACGTATTGGCGGTTTGAAGAGAAAGATGGCGGCGTCTACCTGCAATGTGAAGCGCTCTCCCTTACGCGTGACATGCCCACCGGCCTGG
>JBGPZS010000346.1:0-4776 GCA_041493865.1 Terriglobia bacterium | reverse complement strand
CCTGCAATGGCGCGAAGTGAAAGACGCAGGCGGATACTATGAACTTGACGGGCTGTCACCTGTGCAGATGGCGGTGCGCGGCAAGCTTCTCTATTTCGCCAACGACGCGGGGCTGCTCGGTTCCGTGTTGCAGGCCAAAAACCAGCTTCTCTCACAACCTGCAAGTTATGCTGCGGGCTTCAGCCACTCGCGTGAGCGCCAGAATTTCTATAAGTTCTCCGGCCTGGTCGATCAGCAATCGGTGGCCCGTGGGTCGGAGCCGCAGTTCTTTTCAAAGAATATAGCCAGCTTGAGCCGCACTTTTGCCAAACTGGATTCAGAGGAGATCGTAACGCGCCAGACAAAGGATAAAATCCAACAGACGGTAACGTATCGTTGGATGCAATAACCAAACGGAACCTTTTGGCGGCGGTGATTCTTGTGCTCAGTGTAGTGGAGCGCGCTGCACCCGCGTGCGCCGCGGCGCAAGACCTGCACACGCAGGCGGCTTCAGCACTGCTGGCTCGGGACTTCAATGATCCAGACCTTTCCTACATGTTGCTCGATGAGAATGGCCAGATCATCGCGCAACGATGGGAACACCCGGAGCGCGATGTGCCAGTTGGCTCCTTGGTGAAACCGTTTCTCGCCGTGGCCTACAGGCAGACTCATCCAGCGTTTCCGGCGTTTCGCTGTACAGGAAAGAAGACCTGCTGGCTGGCACGCGGACACGGGACGCTTCAGATTCGTGACGCGATTGCTTTCTCCTGCAATTCTTACTTTCATCAGCTTGTCGCCAGCGCGGGCCACGATTTTGCACAGGCCCTCAAGCGCTATGCTTTGCGCAGCCAGCCTGAAACGCCGGAAACTTACGGCGCCACATCGGCTGCGCCGCTGGCTTTAGCGCAGGCTTATCTGGAGCTCACACGTCACGCGCGCGACGCAGCTGTGGTTCCGGTGCTACAAGGGCTGGCGCTCTCGGCGCAAAAAGGCACCGGGAAAGCCGCGGGCGCCGAGCTGCCGTACATTTCCGCGCTGGCCAAGACCGGCACTGCGCCATGCACACACGCGAAGAAGGCCCCCGGGGATGGCTTTGCCCTGGTGATGGCGCCAGCCGATCATCCGCGCGCCGTGTTGCTGGTCAGACTGCATGGCCGGCCTGGATACATCGCCGCCGGCCTTGCCGGACGGATGATTGCCGCGGTGGAAGGCAGCGAGAACGTCAAATGAATTGCTTCTTCAAGGTCGCGGCTTTTTGGGTGCTCGGCATCAGCGCCGCGTGGGCGCAGGAAAAAGAGGTCCGCATAGGAGTGTTGGGGCTGTTTCACACGAAGCAGATTGTGGTCTCGCCGGTGGCGGGCGAGCCACTTCAATGCAATGCCGGTACCGAGCCGTGGTCACCACACGGACCTATGCTGCTGGGACTGCAGGGCTCAAAGCTAAGGATTGACGGCGCAGACAACTCTCTTGCCGGCTCAATTGTCTGCGATAACGGTCAAAGTGGCGCAACGGAATTTGTGGCGAATGTGCCGGGAAAAGTTTCGCGCCATTATCGCGGGAAGCTGGAGATCAGGCCAGAATCTCAAGAGCTGCGCATTGTCGTCATCATGGCGCTTGAGACCGCGGTGGCTTCCGTTGTTGCCGCGGAAAGCCCTCCACATGCGCCGATGGAAGCATTGAAAGCTCAGGCCGTGGCTACGCGATCGTTCCTGCTGGCAGGGAAGGGAAGGCATCGCGGGTTCGATTTCTGTGACACCACGCACTGCCAGTTCCTGCGCGGGCCGCCTGGGCCCGTGACGGCAGCGTTCCAGGCTGCCGCGGAGACCCGAGGCCTTGTGTTGTCGTACAAAGACGAGCTCTTCGCCGCCATGTATAGCGCAAGCTGCGGCGGCCGGACGCATACACTCGACGAACTTGGGATTCCCGTTCGCGGTTACCCGTACTTTTCCGTGATTTGCAACTATTGCCGGCGGCATCCAGAGAAATGGGTCGCCCAGATTGAGACGAAGGATGCGGCAAGCTTGGCGCCAACGGAACGCTCGCGGCTCAACCTAGCGCGCAAGCTGGGATGGAAGACCGTGCCCGGCAACACATATTCATCGTACACTGAGAACGGAGCCGTAGTGCTGCAAGGCGTGGGCGTGGGTCATGGAGTCGGGCTGTGCCAGCGCGGTGGCGCGGATATGGCCCGGCATGGCGCTTCATTTCAGCAGATCCTTGATCACTACTATCCGAACACAGAGGTAAAGCAGTACTAGCTGCCGGGCTTTGTGTTCAGATCTCATCGATATTTGTGCGTAATTGGCGGCCGATCAGTGCTGTCGGCTCCTGTGTCAGGTTGCAGATTCTCTATTGTTATAATCGTGGCCTGAATTTCAGCTAACAACTAAAGGACCTCAAGAATGAACGCTCTCAAGAAGTTTGAGCCGTATGCTTACGCAGCCTTGCGCATTGTGTTTGGTTTTCTTTTTGCTTGTCACGGCGCCAGCAAGATCTTTGGAGTCCTCGGTGGACAAAAACCCACAGATATTCTGCAGTGGACCGGAGCAGGTATTGAACTGGTTGGGGGGGTACTCATCATGATAGGGCTGCTTACCCACCTGGCCGCGTTTGTCTCCAGCGGCGAGATGGCGGTGGCGTACTTCATGGTCCATCAACCTCACCATTTCTTCCCAATCGTTAACCATGGTGAGCTTGCGGTGATTTATTGCTTTGTCGCTCTGTACATTGCCTGCCGCGGAGCCGGTAAGTGGGCAATCGACAAGAGTTGATCTCAGAGCTGACGCGCTCCGGGTCTACGCTCCAGCGCGCAACCCGGCCCGGTAGCGGTCCAGCCCCCGGCCCAATTGCTGCAATGATTCGCGCACAGACTCTGTGGGCGTGCCCACGCCGAGTCTGAAGCGGTCGGGACTTTCAAAGAAGCTGCCGGGAACCACCGCAGTCTCGAAGTCGTGGCGCAACAGGTGGCAAAGTGACTCTATGTCTCCTCTCTTCAGGCGAGGGAAGACGACGGTCCCGTACTCCGGCCAGAAGTAATCAAGATCGTCGCGCCCGAGCAGAAAATCGCGCAAGAGCCGGCGGTTTTCCTCCAGCATTGACTTCATGCGCGCGGCAATCTGCGGAAGCTTTTCGAAAGCCACCACACTCAGCAACTCCGCGGGATGCGCAAACGTAGCGCCGTGCAGATCATTGATGCGAAACATGCGCCGCGCGAGATCGGGCGACGCCAGCACCCATCCACAGCGTAGCCCGCTCAGTCCGTACGCCTTGGTCAGGCTGTTGGTGATGATGAAATGTTCCGGGTCAATAAGGAATGGGCTCACCGGAGCGGACTCAAATAGCATTTCGCGATAGACCTCATCCACCAGGACGTACGCTCCAACTTTGCGCGCCAACTCTCCCACCTCGCGTAGCGTGGTATCGGGAGCCAGCGCCCCGGTGGGATTGTGGAGGTTACAAATGGCGATCACTCGCGTGCGTGGTGTGATATTGCGTTCAACATCGACCGGGTCGATGACAAAGTTATTTTCCCCGCGGCGCGGGAAGCGCTTGATCTCAAGGCCCAGGTATCTGGCCGTGCTCAGGATGAGTTCGTAGGTTGGCTGCTCCACCAGAATCTCATCGCCGGGCTCCGTGGTTGCAGCCAGCGCAAGGTAATTGGCAAGCGACGTCCCCACCGCGCTTACCACGCATTCCTGCGCCACGCGGTATCGCCGCGCGATTGCCTGAAGCAGCGGCGCATAGCCATAAATCGACGGGCCATTGATCTCCAGCTGGCCCATGGTTACGCCCAGCTCTGATAACGGAAAGTTGGCCACGCCGCTGGTGGCCAGGTTGAACCGTGCCACGGAGTGCAGTTTGGCCCACTCCATGTAAGGGGAATGTGCGGCGCTTCTCGAATAAGTCATGCGTGTGAGGTCCGCTTCCAAATGTAATACATGGGAACGCCGGCAACCAGAATCGCCATGCCAATCAAAGTGTTTCCCGGGTATGTATAAACCGTGTTGGCCACAACTCCGGCGCAGGCCAGGCAGAAGAATGCGGTGGTGTAAGGATGGCCGGGCATGCGAGAGGCTGAATGCTGCGGCGTTCGCCGGCGCAGGATAAACAGGCAGCCGGCCGTGAGCGTCCAGAAAATCGCATCCATCGAGGTCACATAGTTCAAGATTGTCCCGTAGCTGCCGGTGAGCAGGATCACCATGGTCCAAACGCTCTGCAAGGCAATGGCAATCACGGGAACTCGAGTGCGCGGATGCACCCACGCAAGCTGGCGGAAAAAGACACCATCGTCCGCCATGGCGAAGTAAACGCGTGGCGCGGTCAGTACGCTCTGGCTGAGAAAGCCCAGCGTGGAGATGGCAATGCCCAGGGCGATGATGGTCGCGCCTTTGGACCCCATGGCCATGCGCATTACCTCGGAGGCAGGAGTCTTGGTTTCCGCCAGCTTGGCGACCCCTAGGGCGCGTACGCAGACGAAATTTACAAGGGTGTAGAGCAGGGCCACGCCAGCCACGCCAAGGACCAATGCGCGAGGAAGGTCGCGCCGCGGGGACTTCATTTCACCAGCAACAAAGCTGGCGGTCTGCCATCCGCCATAGGCAAACACCACGGGGATCATGGCGGCCCCGAAGGACGAGAAAAAAGCCGGTGAGGCTGGTTGATCGAGCAGCGGCTTCCAAGAGACGTGTGCTCCACGAACCAGAAACGCTCCCGCGCCGATCAGCAAGGCTATTGCCAGGATCTTGGTTGCCATCAGTGCGCTCTGCAACGTGCCTCCAGCGCGAACGCCCAGGCAAT
>JBGPZS010000167.1:0-7846 GCA_041493865.1 Terriglobia bacterium | reverse complement strand
GATTTTCAATTTACTGTCCATATCGGTTCCACATAAGGATTTCGTACGTCACAGCAACTCACCGTTCGGCTCCGCACCGCATCATGTCTGCACAAACTTCCCCCGGGTCACATAATTCATGGCCAGGGCCGTCGCGTAGACCGTGATCTCTGTTAGATAGTCTTTTTCCATCTTCACGTTGGCGCGCAGCTCCATTTCCCCCACCCGCGTTTCAATTGATTCGACCAGCTTCTTGATGAGAGGCCGCGGCACGCCGCTCCAATACGTAAGTTTATCCACCAGAGACTTGTGGTTTTCACGCAGCAGTTCCACCGCCGGACGCACGCCCTTCTTCCGTTTGCGTCCCACCTTGAAGATGTCTTGCAGGTCCGTATCCAGCGGCAACTCGCCGGGCGACGGTTGCTCGCTCAGCGCCGCCTCGTAGAATTCGCCTACCGTGGCGTCCATCTCTTCTACCGTGATGTCGGTCCGTCCGCGCGGGCGCACGGGATCGGTCTTGCCCAGCTTTCTGAAAGTCCGGTCCACGTAGCGAAGCTTCTCCAGCGCGGCCCATCCTTTATATTTTTGCCGCCAGCGCGAGCCTGGCGTCAGCCACACGGCGAAGGTCTCGGCAAAATCTTCGTCCGGATGCTTCTGCGCGTACCAGCCTTCCATGTGGCGGACAAAGCTCCGCGAAAACGGGATCGGCCGGTAAGCGTCGCGATAGGGCTTGCGATACGGTCCGAAGGTCTGCTTCCACTCTGGTGTCTTGTGCAGAGCGTAAGCGTAATTGATGGCGTGTCCAGCCTCGTGCCGCAGGTACATCATGATCTGGCGCGAGTCCTCCAGGTCATTCATCTCTTTTTCCAGACGCGCCAGATTGGGGTCGGCAAGGTAAAAAGGAATGCCAATGATCGGCTCGCCTGACGGGCATCCCCATTCATCCGTGAGATAGCACGCCGGCCTGAATTTCTTCAGCCCCTTGCGATCAAGCTCACGGTAAAGCTGTAGCACAAAGCGCTCCAGCGGAGAGCCTTCCAGCTTGAGCCCCAGGTCACGAATGGGTTTGCCCAGGATTTCCTGGACTTCCGGCGGTGCTTTTTCAAAAGGCGCGCGCAAACAGACTCCGCGAAAAGAGTAGCACAGGCCCAATGCCTGGGAGCAGTGTCTCCCGGCATACCCCGGCGATAGCTATGCAGCGCGAAACAATGGTAGCCCAGGCCGGAAGGCCTGGGTAAGCTGAAAGAAAGCGCAAAGCGCCGTAGGTGCGACACATTGCGTCAACCCCTGCCTTCAGAGAAAATGCCACCAATGCCAAAAAACAATATTCTGGCGATTTTTCTTACGCTGGTCTCTTCTGCTGCGTTCTGCCAGAGTGAAATTTCCGATCCGGGCGCCAGGCAGATCTGCACCTCGGTCAAGGACGTCGAACTTCCCGCCGCCGACCGTCCTACGCCAGCCGAAGAAAGCGCATTGGCTGGCTGCTCATCCGTCGATGCCTATTTTGGATTTGGGGGGGCGGTTGATCCGGTCAAAGCGCGCAAGTGCGCTTACGCGGAGATTGACCGCGGCACTACGCCGCCCCTGGGCGGCAAAGCCATCTTGATGATGGTCTATGCCAACGCCAGGGACGTATCACGCAACTTTGATGTCGCGCTGAAGCTGGCCTGCACCATCGGGGGCTCGCCCGGCGACGCCGCCGGCCGTGTGCACCAGCTCGATCGCCTGAAAAAGGCAAACTGGACCGGCAACAACTTCAGCATCTGCGATCACTCAAGCGGCCGCGAGCTGTATGAGCAATGCGCCATCCTGCAGGAGCGGTTTGACAAGATTGAACGCGAACAGAAGTTGAATGAGCTCACCTCCGCGTGGAGCGCGCGGGAAAGAAAGGCCTTCCATTCGTTTTGGGCTGAAGCCGGGAATTTCTTTCACGTGCAGGCCCGCAACGGCGTGAACCTGGAAGGCACCTTTGAAATCCAGGAGGAAATTTTCCTGAGAAACGGCCTGCTCTCCACTCTGGAACAGTTCGAGCGCGGCGAGTTGCCCAGACATTCAGCCGAGGAGTTCCACCGCGCAGAAGCAACGGAGAACACGGCGTATCAGCGCACGCAAACCGGCGCCGCTGCGCGATGGGGGACCGTCACGCGCGAGAGCATCGGGAAGAGCGAGAAGGAATGGCATCGCTATCGTAACGCCTGGATTGCCTTCGCCAGGCAAAAGTATCCCAGCATAAGCGAGCAGAGCTGGAAAGTCTGGCTGGACCAGCAACGCGTTACCACGCTGAACAGGTTTTTACGCTAGACTCATTGGCGAATAAATAAAAGGAACAGTCATGGCAGCGAACGCATCAACCTCGGCAGTCGATTCCAGCCGGCAACTTCTGCGGCACACCCTGGCAACGTTGGCTTATCGCGCAGGCAAGACGCTGCGCGACGCTCCGGACAGTTTTGCGGTATTCAACACCGGCGAAAAAGGCCGGACTCCCGCGCACATCCTGGCCCATATGGGCGCTCTCCATCGCCCGAGGCAAGTAGGCGTGGCATGACTCCACGCCGCTGCCCTGGCCCAAGGAAGTCGAACGCTTCTTCAAAGCATTGCAGGCGTTTGACGATTACCTTGTTTCAGATGCCCCGCTCGCTGCTTCCCCGGAGAAGCTTTTCCAGGGTCCCGTGGCGGATGCCCTCACCCACACCGGTCAGCTCGCCATCCTGCGCCGTATGGCCGGCTGTCCCATGCGCGGTGAGAATTACTTCCGCGCGGGAATCGTTGCCGGTCGCGTAGGCCAGGACCAGGCCGGTGCAAGAGTTCTGATAGCGCGCGCTGGGCGCGGCACTTCTCAGTCGTTATGTGACCGCGGTCACAGCGCGAGTACCTGCCTTTCATTGAAACTCATGTTTTCAGGAGGCAATCATGAAGGGAATTAAAGTTCTCGTGGGGACCCTGATGCTGCTCCTGCTGGCGGGCGCTTCCAATGTCGTATCGCAGGAAAAGAACTCGCCGCCGCGCGCCAGCTATACCTACGACCAGGCCAAACAGCAAACGATGCATGGATGGGTCGTGGAAACAAAAATTTTTCAATGCCCGGTGAGTGGCACGGTGGGCTCGCACATCACGGTGAAAACCGAAACCGGAAACATTGAGGTCCATCTTGCTCCGGCATCATTCATGAAGCAGTACGAAATCAATTTCCGCAAGGACGATAACGTCACGGTGGTTGGTTCGCGGATCGTGTTTGACGGCAAGCCGGCTTTGATCGCCAGGTCCGTGGCCATCGGCCGGGAAACTTTCAACTTCCGCGATTCCAACGGCAGACCCCTCTGGTAGCGGATGAGCGTTGCTATTTCCTGGGGGAGGAAATGGCATAGACAAGGGCCAGGCTTTCCCGCGTCTGGCCTTTGGTGTTTGCCGTCGCTTTAGCGCAAATCTCTTGCTCCCTGGCTTTTTTCGCTCGGTCAATGAAGCAACTGCACATTGCTCGTTTTCCGCCGCGGCCCGCGTAACTTCCGCATCTTTTCTGCGTATCATTACCGTCCGGGCACACGATGATGGACTTTCACAGCCTTTACCAAAGCTATGCGCCACAGGTGCATCGCTTTGTGCTGTTCCTTTGCGGGGACAGAACGCTGGCGGACGACATTACCTCAGAGACATTCGTGCGCGCCTGGACCGCGCGCGGGAAAATCAGGGAAGCCACGGTCAAAGCCTACCTGTTCACCATCGCCCGCAATCTGTTCCGCGACCACCTGCGGCGAAACAACCGCCTCGCCGAGTTGGAAGACTCCATGCCCGATCCTGCGGTGGGGCTGGCAACGCGGACCGAGCACAAAGCCGAGCTGAATGCCGTGATGTCCGCCCTGCGCCTGCTCTCTGAAGTGGACCGCGCGGCGTTGCTGATGCGTGTGCAGGAAGAGATGCCGTATGAAGAAATCGCGCAGGCCCTGAAGCTGCCCGTGACCACGGTGAAAGTCAAGGTGCATCGCGCGCGCTTGAAACTGATGCAGGCCAGAGAAACATTTCAGGAGGTGCGTCCATGAAGCTGGAGCGTGAAGTCATTGTCGATCTGTTGCCGGCCTATTTTTCCGGCGAGGCCAGTGCAGCCACTCGCACGCTGGTGGAGGATTACTTCCGCGAGGACCCCGAATTTGAAAAGTCTGCCCGTAGCGCCGGCGGCCAGCTGGAAAGCCTGAAGGCCGCTCCGCTCAGGATTGATCCGGAAAAAGAGAAGCTTGCCCTGGAGCGCGCCCGCCTGGTGGTGGAAACCCGCAGCACCTTTCTCTGGATGGCGATTTTTTTCACATTGATGTTGTTGCTCTTCCGCGTGCACGATCACAAGATCATTTGGGTGTTGTGGGAAGGTTCAGCACTCCGTGGAATCATTTTCGCTGCATTGGCCGTCTTTCTCTGGCTCCTGTATTTGTACACGCGCGGACGCAAAGATCCCGTGCCCCAGAGAGTCAAGTTCCTGTGGCTTGCAATTTTTTATTCCTTGCTGCCATTCTTGTTTGCGATCCGGGACCACAAAGTGGTCTGGCTTTTCAACCAGGATCCCAATGTCGGTTTCATTTTAGGTGGCGTCGCCGTAATTCAATGGGTCCTGTTTTTCTATCACTATTGGAAGTCGAAGCGCATGGACCTGTAACTTCATGGATTCGTAGTAATCTGGCCGATGTTTGCCACCGTGTCACCTTTCTTCATCGACGGCACGCCGCAGATGTACAACACTACTCCGGCTGCCGGCGCATGAGCTTCATAGACCGTCTTGCCGAAGTAGTCGGTCACATAGCCGATCTTCATTCCCGCTTCAACATACGTTCCACGCTGCACCAGAGGATAGAAAATCCCCGGTTGCTCGCTGGCGACAGTGTCAATTTTCCCAAACCACACCGGATGTTCCACCACTGTGGGCGCTCCGGGCAGCATCTTCAAATAGCGCATCAAGCTCAGCGTGCCGTTTGCCAGCAGTGCAACGTCTTCCGTTTGGACGGTCCCGGAGTACCCGGCTTCCACGGCAATGGCCGGCTTGCCGCGCGTGTTGGCCGTGTTGTCAAGATAACGTGATGCCGCGGGATCTTTGGGACGATCGCTCCACACAATGATGTGGTCCAGCCCAAACGCCATCACCATGTCTCGCGTAACGGCATCATGCCTGGCGTCGCCGGACTTTGGCCAGTAGGCATATGGGCGCAGGTTCTCATCCAGGTCGCCGCCATGGTAATCCACCAGATAGTCGCACCGCTCCACTACCTGCTTCGTGATCAGGTATGACGCTCGCTCCGTCTGGGTCCCGTCCTGCTTGCCGGGATAAAAACGGTTCATGCTCTTGCCGTCCACAGGATTCACGTGCGGGACTTTCTGCTCGAAGGAAGCGATGTTGAGCAGCGGCACGATGATGACCGTGCCGGAAACCTGCGTTGGATCCAGCGACTGAATCACTTTCTCCAGTGCGATGATGGAGGCATATTCCGTGCCGTGCGCGCCAGAGACCAGCGCCAGCACCGGCCCGGGCTTAGCGCCTCGGACCACCACCACGGGAATCGACGTTGCCGCGTCACCCCCGGCCGGGACTTCCAGAGTGCCGGTGGCTTTTTGGCCGGGCCCGGCGGTTGCGGTGCCTACGGTAAAACTATTTTGCGCCAGCATGCCGGCGGAGCAAAATGCGCTCAAGAACAACAAGCAGAAAATTCGGCTGAGTTTCATAGCGGGGAGCAGTATAAGCCACCGGGGACAAAAACTGCGTGGGAATCCGTGTGCTAGTATTGGCCCGCTCCGTTCTATACAGTCGGTCTATTCAGCCGTTTCCGGGAGGGTATGCGCATGAAGGGTTCCATGATGGATTATCCCCTTACCCTGCAAGCGATCCTGGAGCGCATTCCAAAAGTCTATGCCGCTGTGGAAATCGTCTCCCGCCTGCCCGATGGCAGCCTGCATCGTTACACGTACCTGGATTTTTATCGCCGGGCCAAGGCGCTGGCGGAAGGGCTGCATCGCGCCGGTCTGCAGCCGGGAGATCGCGTGGCCACTCTCTGTTGGAACCATTACGCGCACCTGGAAGCCTACTTCGGCGTGCCAGCCGCCGGAGGTGTGGTGCATACGCTCAATCTCAGGCTGCACCCGCAAGAGCTGGCGTTCATCGTGAACCATGCGCAAGACCGCTTTCTGATCGTCGATGACGTGCTGCTGCCGTTGTTTGAACAGTTTCGTGACAAGGTGAAGCTGGAGCGCGTCTTTATTGTGCGACATCAGAATGAGGCGCTGCCGCCAGGCACTGAAGATTTCGAAAAACTCTTGCCATCCGCCAGAGGCGGCTACGAGTTTCCCCGCTCCGACGAAAACGATGCAGCCGCCATGTGCTTTACCTCCGGCACCACCGGCAACTCCAAAGGCGTTCTGTATTCGCATCGAGCATTGATCCTGCACGCATTGGCTTTTTCCCTGCCGGATGCATTCAGTGTTTCTCAGCATGACGTGGCCATGGCCCTGGCGCCCATGTTCCATGCCAACGCGCATGGATTACCGCACGTGGCCGTCATGCTCGGCTGCAAACTGGTGCTGCCGGGCCGCCAGCTCGACCCACAATCGATTCTTGAGCTTTTCAGCACAGAGCAGGTCACCCTGGCCACGGCCGTACCCACCGTGTGGGCGGGAATTCTGGAGGGCCTGGAAAGAGATCCTGGGAGATGGAAACTGGCGCCGCAATTTCGCGGTTTTGTTGGCGGCACGGCTGTGCCGGAAGCGCTGGTGCGCAAGCTTGACCAGCGCGGCCTGCGGCTCATACAGGTCTGGGGCATGACGGAAACCACGCCCGTGGCAGTCTGCTCCACGCTGAAATCGCACATGCGCGCGTGGACGGAAGACGAGCAGTATCGTGTGCGTGTCCGCCAGGGTCGCGCTCTGCCATTCATGGAGGTGCGCGTAGTGAATGACCTTGGCGAAGCGCCCTGGGACGGCGCCACCCTGGGTGAACTGCACGTGCGCGGACCATGGGTGGCCTCCAGCTATTTCAACGCGCCGGGCACGGAAGACCGCTGGACTGCCGACGGCTGGCTGCGCACCGGTGACATCGCCACCATCGACCGGGAAGGATATGTGCAGATTGCCGATCGCGCCAAGGACCTGATCAAGTCCGGGGGCGAATGGATCAGCTCGGTCGACCTGGAAAATGCATTGGTCGCGCATCCGGCAGTGCGCGAAGCGGGCGTGATTGCCGTGCCGCATCCCAAATGGGACGAGCGTCCCATTGCGGTAGTAGTGCTACGTTCGGACGCGGCAGCAACGCCCAACGAGCTGCGCGAGTTTCTTTCTTCCCGCTTTGCCAAATGGCAACTGCCGGATGCCTTCGTCTTCCTCGACGAGCTGCCGCATACTTCCACGGGAAAGCTATCCAAGCTGGAGCTGCGCAAGCGCTTCGCAGACTGGCAGTGGAACAAATCAGAAGCCAGCTAGCATTTATTTAGGGCTTTTCCAGCCGCACCGGCACTCCCGGCCTTGGCTGCAAAGTGACGGAAGGCTCTGCATGCACCGCAGCGGGGTCAATCGCAAGGCTCAGCCGGAAGCGCTGCAATACCAGCGTCAGCACCACGAGAATCTCCGTCATTGCAAAATTCAGGCCGATGCAGGTGCGCGGGCCGGCGCCGAACGGAAGATACGCGTAGCGCGGCCGCGCCGCTGAGTTTTCCGGCGCAAAGCGCTCCGGACGGAAAGCGTCCGCGTCCGGCCACCATCTGGGATGGCGCTGCGTGATGTAAGGGAAGATCAGGATTTCCGATCCCGCTGGGATACGGTAACCGCCGATCTCGTCTTCATTCACCGCAGTACGCGCCAGGGTCCATACCGGCGGGTAAAGGCGCATGCTCTCTTCCACCACCAT
>JBGPZS010000393.1:0-4338 GCA_041493865.1 Terriglobia bacterium | reverse complement strand
TCTCCTTGATATTTTCTTTTTCGCGCATATCCACGTCGCGCACGCCCACCAGCACGCAGTTCTCCGCATGCACCTTGGGCGAAAAGCCATAGATATCGGCCAACTCTGGCGGACCCAGCCCCATGATGGCCGCCAGCGGCATGCCGTGGACGTTGCCGCTGGGCGAAGTATCAGGCGTGTTGATGTCGGCATGGGCGTCAATCCAGATCAGCCCGATCTTCTGCTCCTGCACGCGCCGCTGCTGGCGGAAAAACTCAGCTACGCCGGCCACCGTCCCTGCGGCCACGGAATGATCTCCGCCCAGCACCAGCGGAAATTTTCCCGCCTCCAGCGTCTTCATCACGATCTCAGCGTGCTTGGTGCACGTGGCCATGATTTCTTTCAGATACTTGGCGTGCGGATCGCCCGACTTCTTCTGCTCTGCGATCGCAACGGCGAGGTTGCCGCCATCTTCCACCACGTGTCCCAGCTCTTCCAGGCGCGCTTCCAGACCCGCTACGCGTACAGCGGAAGGTCCCATGTCAACGCCGCGGCGTGACTGCCCCAGATCCAGCGGCACGCCAAGAATTTTGATCCTCTTGGGAACAATGTTGTCGGCGATCACGGGCCGGCTGACCGGCTCGGCCTTGGTTGAGCTGGTATTCGCGACTGGCGGTGCTGTAGGTTCCGGAGTCATACGTTCCTGTTATGGATAGATGCGGGTCAGGGTTCGGGCGAACGGAATGGTTTCGCGCACGTGTTCCAGGCCGCAGACCCAGGCCACGGCGCGCTCAATGCCCATGCCAAACCCCGAATGTGGCACGCCGCCAAACTTGCGCAGGTCCAGATACCATTTGAAGGCCGCTTCCGGCAACTGGTGATCACGAATGCGCTTCAGCAGCAGTTGGTAATCTCCAATGCGCTGAGAGCCGCCGATGATCTCGCCGTAACCCTCAGGCGCCAGCACATCAACGCATAGCGCCAGATCTGGACGCTGCGGATCTGGCTCCATGTAAAACGCCTTCACCTGCGCCGGGTAGCGATGGACCATGACCGGCTTCTCAAACTGCGAGGAGATGTAAGTCTCGTCCGGCGAGCCGAAATCTCCGCCCCACTCGAACTTCGCTTCGACCTGTCCTTTGGCGTGTCCCTCCTGCAACATTTTGACAGCTTCGTCATACGTGATGCGGGGAAAAGGCGGCTTGATGTTGGTCAGTTTGGTTACATCACGGCCAATCGTCTCGAGATCGGCCTTGCGGTTTGCCAGCGCGCTCTGCACCAGATGGCTGATGAACTCTTCCGCCAGTTGCATGATGTCATCCAACTGCGCGTAAGCAACTTCTGGTTCCACCATCCAGAACTCAGTCAGGTGGCGGCGGGTCTTGGACTTTTCCGCGCGGAAGGTCGGGCCAAAGGAATAGACCTTGCCCAGAGCCATGGCCATGGCTTCGATATATAGCTGGCCAGACTGAGTGAGAAACGCCTGATCATCGAAGTAGTCGACTTCGAACAAGGTGCTGGTGCCTTCACATGCGGCGGGCGTGAGTATGGGGGGATCAGTGAGCGTGAAGCCGCGCTCATCAAAGAAATTTCTGGCCGCGCGTATGATCTCCGCCCGCACGCGCAGGATGGCGGTCTGCCTCGGCGTGCGCACCCAGAGGTGGCGGTTCTCCATCAGGAAATCAATGCCGTGTTCCTTGCGGGCGATGGGGAACGGATCGTCTTCCGGAACGCGCTGCACCACTTTCACGTCGCTCACGTCCAGCTCATAGCCGCCGGGCGCGCGCTTGTCCGCGCGCACCTTGCCCGTGACGATCACGCTCGATTCGTCCGTCAGGTTCTTGAGCGTGTCAAAGACTTCCGGCGTCACCTGATTCTTGGGTACGACGCCCTGGATCACGCCCGTGCCGTCGCGGAAGATGGGAAAGATGAGCTTGCCGCTCTCGCGCTTGTTGTACAGCCAGCCCTGGACGGTCACGGCCTGGCCGTCATGCCGGCCGATTTCCGCGATCGTGGTTAGAGGCGCCTGGGTCATTTCCATAATGATCAAATCCAAATTCTTATGAATCGTCATCCCCACGGCTGAAAAGCGGATGCGCCTTCTTCAGCAATCCGAGTCAGCCGGAGGGGTCTTGTGCTTATTTCCCTCTAATACTTAAAAACAAACACAAGGTCCCTCGCCCCTATTCGGGCGCTGAAGACGGCGCGCCCTCCTCCACAGGGCTCGGGATGACGAATCAATTCAATCTTAGTGTCTTCGTTCCTCAAAAATTCTCGTTCAGCAAGACTCCGCGCGCTATTCCGCCGCCACGCCCGCGCTCTCCAGCTTCCCGTACACTTCCGCCATCCTGCCCGGGATGTCCATTCCTTCCGCGCCCTCGATTTCCAGCAGCAAGTCCGGGGCTCCCAGCGCGGCGCGCAGTGACTGCATCGTCTGGTCCCAGTCGATGTTGCCCTCTCCGGGCCAGAGATGAGAATCCTTGTCGCGCTTGTTGTCATGAATATGGGTGGAGCGAATGCGGCCCTCAAGCACGCCGAACGCCTGGTGCACGGAGCTCATCAGGTGCGCATGGCCGACATCGAAGCACACTCCCAGATCTTCATAGCGCAGCAGCCGCATCAATTCTTTCAGGCGTTCCGGAGTCGAGAGATCGTTGGGAATGTTTTCCAGCAGCAGGCTCACGCCCAGCGGCCGGGCAAAAGCGCGCAGATGTTCAATGGCGCTGAGAGCGTTCTCAAATTTGCGCGGATCGTCGTACTCGTCGCTCTTGCCGATGTGCTGGACCAAAAAGCGGAACGGCGCGTACTCCGCCACTTCAATCGCGCGCTTGATCTCGTCCATGGCTTCAATGCGCTGGCGTTTTTCCGGATCCACGATGTTGACTTGCAGTCCCCCCGAGTGGAAATCATTGCTCATGTAAATGGGCGAGTGGATGGAATGAAACGCAATCTTCTCTGACTTGAACCAGTTGCCCAGCTCTTTCACGTGCTCTTTGTCGTGGTAATTGAAATGTCCGCGCGCGGCAAACAGCTCGATCGCCTGCGCCCCGCCGCGCACCATGCTGTCCAGCAGGCCGGGATGCAGCCGCCGCTTGATGTACACGTAGCTCGACATGGCGCGCAACATCAGTAGCCGGCCGCCTTTCCGCCGCCGCGCCCGTCGGGCGCGCCCAGCAGTTCTCCGGTTTTCGGGTCCACGGCAATGCACTCGCCATCACTCCAATAGCCTTGTGCTTTGATTTTGTGGCCGCGGGCCTGGAGCAGCTTGATCGTGTCCGGAGAGATGCCGGTCCTCTCGATGTCAATTTCATCCGGCTGCCATTGATGGTGGAAGCGCGGCGCGTTCACCGCCTGTTGGATGTCCAATCCATAATCCACCACGCCCATCAGGATGTTGGCCACCGTGCTGATGATGCGCGGCCCGCCCGGAGAGCCCAGCACCATGAAAAGCTTGCCATCTTTGAGCACGATGGTCGGCGCCATGGCGCTTAGCGGACGCTTCCCCGGCGCAATAGCGTTGGCCTCGCCCTGAATCAATCCATAGCCGTTGGGCACGCCGGGTTTGGAGGTAAAGTCATCCATCTCGTCATTCAGCAGGAAGCCCAGCTTGCCGGCGGTCACGGCTGAGCCAAAACTGTCATTCAATGTGGTGGTCACGGCCACGGCATTCCCTTGCGGATCAACCACGGAATAATGGGTGGTGTTGTTGGATTCGCGGCCCATGTAAGGTTGGTGCAGCGCGGCGGGGCGGTCGAGTTCACCAAAGCCTGACGGCCGGCGGAGGTCTTTGCTGTCACTGGCGCGCATCATGTCAAGCGACTGGCGCCAGCCATCCGCGTACTTCTTGTCAATCAGCTGGGCCACGGGGATCTGCGCGAAATCCGGGTCGCCCAGCAACTCCGAGCGATCAAGAAACGCCCGCCGAAACGCTTCCGCGGTCACATGGATGGCGTCTGCGGAGCGGTTGCCCATCTTGCTGAGATCGTAGCCCTCAAGGATATTCAGCGCCTCCAGCATGGTGATGCCGCCGGAACTTGGCGGTGGAGCGCTGAAAATTTCATAACCGCGATAGTTGCCCTTGATCGGCTGGCGTTCCTTGACCTCATACTCGGCCAGGTCCTGGGCGGTGATCAGCCCGCCGCCGCGCTGGATCTCCGCCGCCAGCTCGCGCGCCAGGGCGCCTTTATAGAATTCATTGGCCTTGGGATTAGCGGCGATCCGCTCCAGCGTTCGCGCCAGCTCCGGCTGGCGAAAGATTTCTCCCGGCTCGTAAAACTTGCCGTCGCGCTGAAAGATGCGTTTGGAGTCCGCAAACTTGCTCAAATCTTCGTCGTGCATCGACTGCGCTTCTTCATACGT
>JBGPZS010000029.1:0-15619 GCA_041493865.1 Terriglobia bacterium | reverse complement strand
GTAGCGGGATGGAAGGGAAGCTGGGCCGATCGTTTGTTCTCCGGCGGAACTTCATTTCTGCTGGCGCTGCCCGATGTGCTGATTGCCCTGCTGGCGCTTTTGCTTGCACTCAAGACAGGAATGTTTCCCGTGGGAGGCATGACTTCTGTGAATGCCCAGGACCAGAGCACATGGGCCTGGCTGCGCGACCTGAGCTGGCACATGGTGCTGCCGGTGGCGGCGCTGGTCATCGGTTCATTGACCATCATTTTGCGCCACGTGCGCGCCAGCGTGAGCGAAGTCCTGGAGTCTTCCTATATGCGCGCGGCGGAAGGCCACGGGCTGTCCCGGCTCAAGCTGCTATTTGGTTACGCGCTTCCGGCCGCAGCCAACCCGCTGATATCGCTGTTTGGACTGTCAGTGGCGATGCTGCTGAGCGTTTCCCTTTTGATCGAGGTAGTGATGGGCTGGCCGGGCATCGGCCCGCTGTTGCTGGAGGCGATCCTGGCACGCGATCTTTTTGTGGTGATCGGCGCCGTGATGCTCTCCACGCTGTTCCTGATTGGCGGCAACCTCCTGGCGGATGTGCTGCTGTATGCCTTTGATCCCCGGATCAGGAGGCAGGCATGAAACCGTCGACGCCAGCCTTTTCAGGGCTGCGCTCTACCAACCTTGGGTCCAAGCTCACTTGGGCCATCTGGTTCCTGGTGGCGATCCACGCGGTGGTGGTGATGGCAGGTTTTGTTGCGCCTTACAGTTTTGAGACGCAGGAGCGGCAGCATCCGTACGCGCCGCCCACCAGCGTACATTTCGTCGATTGCCAGGGAAAATTTCATTTTCGGCCATTTGTGTATGCCACCAAAAGCGCTGACAGCAATCCCAATGAGTACGCGCAGGATTGCGCTCAGCCGGCCCGAATTAAATTTTTCACGCAGGGAGACGGCTACACCATTCTGGGGATGTTTCACTCCACGCGGCACCTGTTCGGCGTGCCGGCGCCCGCCAACCTGTTTCTGATGGGGACGGACGGCTTTGGCCGCGACCAACTCTCGCGCCTGCTTTATGGCGGCCAGGTTTCGCTGTTTGCCGGGTTCGTGGCTGCGGTGTTTTCGGTGATCACGGGATTGCTGCTGGGCGGGATCGCGGGAATGTATGGCGGCCGCGTAGACGACGTTGCCATGCGCGTGGCCGAAGTCTTTATCACCGTTCCCTGGTTCTATTTGTTGATCGCGGTGCGCGCTTTTCTGCCTTTGCAGATCAGCCCGGTGGCGGCGTTTCTGCTGGTGGTTGCGGTGATCGGCATCGTGGGCTGGGGACGTCCTGCGCGCCTGGTCCGTGGCGTGGTGCTCAGCGCGCGCGAACGCAACTTTGTGCTGGCAGCGCGGGGATTCGGCGCGTCCAACGCCTACCTGCTGCGCCGGCATCTCATGCCGTTGACCTTCCGCGTGCTGCTCACGCAGATGGCGGTATTGGTCCCGCAGTTCATTCTTGCCGAGGTCATTCTGTCTTTTCTTGGCCTGGGCATTGGCGAGCCGTTCCCCAGCTGGGGCAACATGCTGGCCCACGCGCAGCAATATCACGTGCTGGTTTCGTACTGGTGGATGCTTCTGCCCGGGCTGGCCCCGGTCCCGGTATTTCTGGCCTATCACTCATTAGCGGAGACGTTACAGGAGCGGGTAAAATCAAACATCTAATCCAACACAGAAAGCCGGCCCTTGTGCGTTTTGCGCGCTCCATCCTGTGGTGTGCCGCGGCGCTTCTGCCCCTGCTTGCGGGGGCGCAGACGGCCGCGCCGGAAGAACTCTTGCGCACCGCTTCCGACCCTGGAAACAGAGGCGGGAAGCTGGTGATTGCCCAGCGATCTGAGCCGCGGACGTTCAACCCGGCGGTGGCCGTCGACCAGAATTCCCAGGGCGTGAACGCGCGCATGATGGCCGACCTGGTCCACATCAACCGCGCAACGCAGAAAACTGAGTCCGCGCTGGCAAAGTCATGGGTTGTATCCAAAGACGGCACACAGTTCACTTTGAAGCTGCGGCGCGGCCTGCGCTTTTCGGATGGCGCGCCTTTTGACGCCGATGACGTGCTCTTCTCTTTCAAGGTTTATCTCGATGAGCAGGTGCATTCACCCCAACGCGATCTGCTGATCATTTCCGGCAAGCCGATCACGTTGTCGAAGATCGATGCTGACACCGTGCGTTTCACATTCCCCGCTCCGTACTCGGCTGCGGAGCGCGTTTTTGACGGGCTTGCCATGCTGCCCCGGCATCTGCTGGAAAAGGATTATCAGGAAGGCAAGATCAACCAGGCCTGGACGCTGAACACGCCGCCGGAAAAGATGGCCGGACTCGGCGCGTTTCGCCTGAAGCAAGTGGTCCCCGGTGACAGGATCGTTCTGGAGCGCAACCCTTACTACTGGAAGGTCGACGCCAGAGGGCAAAGGCTCCCGTACCTCGACGAACTTACGTTCGTGGTGGTGCCCACGCAGGACGCGCAGGTGGTCCGCTTTCAGGCAGGCGATTCGCAGATCATCAGCGGGTTGAGCGCTGACAACTTTGTAGCGCTGGAGCCGGAGCAGAAGGCGCGGCATTTCAAGCTGTATGACGCCGGGCCGGGCCTTGAATACAACTTTCTGATGTTCAACCTGAATGAAGATACAGACCGGCTGCCGGAGGTGGCGCGCAAGCAGAAATGGTTTCGCGATGCGCGCTTCCGCCAGGCCGTTTCAGTGGCGATAGATCGCGGGGGCGTTGTGCGTCTGGTTTACCGCAACCGCGCCGCGGCCATCGCCACGCATGTGAGTCCGGGCAACAAGGCGTGGTTCAACTCGTCCATTCCCGCTCCGGTGCAGTCGCAGGCAAAAGCGCGCGAGTTACTGCGTGCGGCGGGTTTCAGTTGGAAGGACAACACGCTGGTGGATTCCAGCGGCCAGCCGGTGGAGTTCAGCATTGTGGTGAGTTCCAGCAACACGCAGCGCGGCCAGATCGCAACGCTGGTGCAGGCAGACTTGAAGGCGATTGGAATAGCGGCGCACGTGGTGCCGATGGAATCTCGCTCGGCCAATGATCGCGTGCTGAACACGCATGATTATGAGGCGATCGTGATGGGGCTGGTGAGCGGTGATGCCGACCCCACGCCGGACATGAACGTCCTGATGTCGAACGCGCAGACGCATTTATGGCATATGGGTGAAAAGGCGCCGGCCACGCCGTGGGAAGCCGAACTCGACCAGCTTATGCAGAAGCAACTGGTCACGCTTAATTATCAGCAACGCAAAAAAATCTATGATCGTGTGCAGGAACTCCTGGCGCAGCAACTCCCCATGGTGTATCTGGCCAGCCCTAATATTCTGGTTGGGGCGCAAGAGGACCTGGGTAATTTCCATCCAGCCATCATTGAACAGTATACTTTTTGGAACGCAGACGAACTTTTTTGGCACACCCCCGCCGGAAGGCATTAGCCGGAAAATATTGATGGACGACAACGCCAAGGAAATATCTTTACCCACAACCCGGGACCTTGCGGCCGAAGACGAGAAGCTGGTACAGGACTGTCTGGGCGGCGATGAACGGGCATGGAACACGCTCATCGACAAGTACAAACGGCTGATCTATTCCGTGCCGGTCAAGTACGGCTTCAGCCCGGACGATGCCGGCGATATTTTCCAGAATGTCTGCATCGATCTATTTACCAATCTCGGCAAATTGCGGAAGATTGAGTCCCTGCGCTCGTGGCTGATCACGGTTGCGACGCACAAGTGTTTTCACTGGAAGAAGCAGCAGAAAGGGGACGTTGAGCTCGACGCCATGGAACAGGAACTGGCGGAAGAAATTGCCGCGGCCCCCGTGGTGTTGCAGGAAGTCCAGGAGGAGCAGGCGGTGCGCGATGCCGTTGAACGGCTCACGCCGCGGTGCGCGCAACTGGTAAAGCTGTTGTTTTATGAGCAGCCGCCGGTCCCCTACAACGAGGTCGCACAGAAGCTTGGCCTGGCGACGGGGTCCATCGGTTTTATCCGCGGCCGCTGCCTGAACCGGCTGCAGAAGATCCTGGCAGAGTTGGGGTTTTAGATGGCCCAGCAGCCGAATTTCGGGATCGAGCAATGGATCATTGACCTTGCGGGTATCGCCGGCGAAGAGCAGCGCCGCGCTTTCCTTGCCGCGCAAACGAATGCGGGCAGCACGAGCGCGGTGGAGTCTCTCTATGACGCGGTGGTGATTTTTGCCCGCGTCGACCTGCAGAAGGCGGAGCGCATGGCCCAGGCCGGCGCCTGGATCGCCGGGCAAATCGATGATCCGTACGCCACCGCGCAGAGCGCGCGCGCCGTGGGCCACGTGCTCTACCTGACCGGCAAATATCAAAGGGCGATCCACGAATATGAAAAGGCGCTGGCGATTTTCCAGCAGATTGGCCGCGACGTTGATTACGCGCGGACCATCAGCGGCGCCTTGCAAAGCCTGATCTATGACGGCCAGTACGAGCGGGCCTTTCGCCTGGGCGAGGAAGCGCGCGGAATTTTTCACGCGCACAAGGACTGCCTCCGCCTCTCGCGGCTGAACAGCAATATTGCCAACATCTATTTCCGCCAGGACCGCTTCCAGGAAGCGGTGGAGGTTTATGAGCAAGCCTATGAGGAATTCCTGCAATACGGCGAACCGCTGGACATTGCAGCGGTGCTCCGGAACCTTGCCGTCTGCTACTACAGCCTGAATGATTTCGACCGCGCGGAAGAGACCTACCGGCTGGCGCGCCAGCATTGCCTGGAACACGGTTTTTCATTGCTGGTGGCGGAAGCCGATTACAACGTGGCCTATCTCCACTACCTGCGCGGGGAGTACCTGCGCGCCATCGAGCTCTATGACCAGACACGCGCTCTTTGCGCCGAACTGGGTGATCGCTATCACCAGGCGCTGTGCGATCTGGACGAATCAGAGATCTACCTGGAATTGAACCTGACGGAAGGCGGCACGGAGCTGGCGCAGGACGCATTTGCTGCGTTCACCGAACTGGGCATGACCTATGAGGCGGCCAAGGCCGCTACCTTCTCCGCGATTGCGATCAGTCAACAGGGCCGGCACAAGCACGCGATGGAGGCTTTTGATCGCGCGCGCGACCTGTTCGTCAAGGAAGGCAATCCCCTGTGGCCCCCGCTGATCGATTTATACAAGGCGTTGGTCTTGTACCAAGCCGGAGAGAACGACCAGGCGGAAGACCTGGCCGTGACCGCGCTCGCGTATTTCGGTAACTCAGTGTTGCCGTCCAAGGCGGCGTTGTGCGAACTGCTGCTGGCAGCACTCGAGTTGCGTGGTTCTGATCCGGAAGAGGCGCGCCGTTACTGCAGCGCGGCGCTCTCACGCCTGACGCACATTGATTCGCCCGCTACTTACCAGGCGTATTTCATGCTGGGCCAGGCGGAAGAGGCCAGCGGCAATACCGAACTGGCGCGCCAGGCCTATGAGCAGGCGTTCAGAAAGCTGGAAGGCCTGCGCAGCCATCTTGGCAAAGAGGAGCTGAAGATCGCGTTCCTTAAGAACAAGCTGGCGGTGTATGAAGGGCTGGTGGTTACGTCGCTGGCGGTAAGCTTTGGCGTGCGCGCGCAACGAGAGGCGTTTGGCTACATTGAGCAGGCCAAGTCGCGCAGTCTGGCCGACCTGATTGCTTTCCGCACGTCGTCCATCGCGTCACGCGGCGAGCCACAAGACGTTTCACCCGCCATGGGCCAGTTCCGTGACCTTCGGCAAAAGCTGAACTGGACCTACCACCAGATCGAACTGGAGGAGTTGAACAAGGAGGGCAGCTCGCAGGAACGGATCCTGCAATTGCGCCTTTTGAGCCGCACCTATGAGGACGCGATCGTAAAAGCGTTCTCTCAGGTACAGAGCGTGGACCGCGAGTTTGCCAGCCTGCAAAACGCCAAGACCATCGACGTGGAGGAATTGCAACGTATCCTGCCGGAAAACGCGCTGCTGGTGGAGTATTACACGGCGCGGAGCCGTTTCTACGTCAGCCTGGTGTCGCGAAAATTTTTCCGCATTCTGCCCCTGACCGATGTAGTGTCAGTGCGAGAGAAGGTCCGTTTACTGCAGTTGCAGCTCGCCAAATTCCGCCTGGGCGACGACTACACGCAGCCCCTGGCCAGGAAGTTGATGGAAGCGACCCAGGCACACCTGGAAGAGCTGTATACGCTGCTGATAGCGCCAATCCGGAAACAGCTTACGGCCGAGCATCTGATTATTGTCCCGCATGCTTTCCTGCACTACCTGCCATTCCACGCGCTGTCAGACGGAGAACGTTATTTGATTGACGATTTTTCCATCTCGTATGCTCCCAGCAGCAGCATTTTTGCCGTCTGCCAGCAGAAAACCCAACCCGAAGGTATAGGTGACACGCTGGTGATGGCCGTTCCCGACGCGAGGGCGCCTTACATCGAAGAAGAGGGACGCTTTGTGGCGGCAGCCATGGAGAGGTCAAGGCTTTTCGTGGGCGAGGAGGCGACCGAGGAACGACTGCGCGAGTTCGGTCCTAAAAGCCGGTACATACACATTGCGACGCACGGTTATTTCCGCCAGGACAACCCGATGTTTTCTTCCATCCGTCTGGGCAAATCACTGTTAAGCCTTTTTGATTTATACCAGTTACAGTTCGATGCCGAACTTGTGACCTTGAGCGGCTGCGGTACGGGAATGAACGTGGTGGTGGGCGGCGATGAGCTGATCGGGCTGGTGCGAGGGTTGCTTTACGCGGGGGCACAAACCCTCATGGTGAGCCTCTGGGAGGTCCATGACCAGAGCACCGCCGAATTCATGCGGGATTTTTACCTGGAGTGTAAGAATTCGGCGAATAAGGCGAATGCAATACGAATAGCTGTGATGAACCTGAAGCAGAAGAGTCCCCATCCCTATTATTGGGCCGCTTTTGCCCTGGTAGGAAAGTATGCTTAACAAGCAAAAATTGGAGTGGGCCTATATTTTTAATCTTAGACGGCACTCTTATGACTAGAAGCAGGCTCATCCGTCGACTGCTAAAGAGGGGAATGCGGACCCGGAAGCCGTGTTCCCCTTGATTGGATTGAGACGAAGAAAAAGTCAAATATGACTGAAGCGCGCCATTTCGAGATTACTGAGTGGGCTGACTACGTGAGGAACGTGGTTCCTGCCGAGCAGCGTGTGCAAATGCTTGCCCATCTGCAGGGAGGATGCTCCAAGTGCGAGAAAGTACAGGGAGTACTGTCGCGATTTGCAGTGATTTGCTTGCGGGAATCCGCATATGAAGTCCCCCGGTTTGTGGAACAGCAGGTCAAGGCCCTGGTGGGCCTGGCCAAAGCTCCACACCGTAGCGCCCTTGAGCGTTTATGGGCCAACTTGGTTTATGACAGCCTGAACGATCCCCAGCCTGTTGGAGTCCGGGGAGCCCACCAAATTAACCGCCAGGTGTTGTTTCAGGCCGGTGACTATTCCGTTGATCTCCGCTTTGAGCACGAAAAGGGTTCTGCCAGCATAGTTCTGGTCGGGCAAATCGCCAACCAAAAAACGCCGGATGAAATACTGGCCAACTTGCCGGTCATTCTGGTGGCTGGAGATCGTGAAGTGACCCGCTCTATCAGCAATACCTTCGGCGAATTCCAGTTGGAGTACGTTCCGGAAAGCGATCTACGTTTGCTGGTACCACTCGAATCCAGGGGACAGGAACTGGAAGTGCAGTTAGGCAAGACGCCACAGCTCTAAAATTCCTGTAACTGTTTCATTTATTTGGGAAGTCGATCATGAGGAACCTTAAACTACTACTCATAGTGGGTCTGGTGCTGGGGCTGCCGCTCGCGGCGCAGACCAGCTACATCCTTACCGCCTCTCCCAACAACGTGCAGGGAGTGATCGATCGCCACGGTCTGACCCTGACCAAAGAGCTTTTTGACGGCACCAACTGCGTCATGCTGGTGACTTCGCCTTCCGCCAATATCACCGGCGTGGAAACGGAAGTTGAGTCAGATCTCCTGGTGGCGAGCTTTGAGCCGGAACAGCGCACTTCGCTGCCGGAGTTGAACGGCCTTACCCAACCCACGCTGACTCAATCCAGCACCAGTATTCTCGATGGTCTGCCCGGACGCACACTGGTCTCGTTCTTCGGCAGCACGGTCCCCAGCAATTACACCAACCAGACGGCCACGAACATTATTCGCCTGGCCGATGCGCGCACGGCCAGCAAGTTGACCGGCAATGGCGTGGTGGCCATCATCGACACCGGCGCAGATCCGAACCATCCCGCTTTGACGGGAGCACTGGTTCCCGGCTACGACTTTACCCGCGATACACCCGGGTTCTCCGAGTTGGCGGACCTGGACCCGGCGGTCGCCGCACGATTGCAGCAGAGTTCCACCAGCATTCTCGACGCGCAGAATACGCTTCAGTTGAACAGCTCTGCGATGGCCATCCTGAACCAATCCAGCACTTCCATCCTGGACCAGTCGAGCACCTCGATTCTCGATAGTACCCTGGCTGAATTCGGCCACGGCACCATGGTGGCTGGAGTGGTTCATCTGATCGCGCCTACAGCGAAAATCATGCCGCTCAAGGCCTTCCGCGCGGATGGGTCTTCAAATCTCTCGGATATTATCCGGGCCATTTACTACGCCGCCGACCACGGAGCCAACGTGATCAGCATGAGCTTTAGCATTGGGCAGCCCTCCCCGGGTCTGCAAGCAGCGGTGCAGTATGCTTTGAGCAAGAATGTGGTCCTGGTTGCAGCGTCTGGAAATGACGGTCTTAAGGCGCTTGTTTATCCCGCCTCATACAATTCCGTCATCGGTGTCGGATCCAGCACGGAAACTGATTTGAAAAGCGCCTTTTCTAATTTCGGCTCCGGCGTCGTGAATTTTGCCGCCCCCGGTGAAGGGGTCGTCACAACCTACCCAGGCGGAAACTATGCCGCTGGATGGGGTACTTCATTCAGCGCTCCCATGGTGGCAGGCGCCGCTGCCCTGGTTCTGCAAGCCAGGCCGGCAAGCAAACCCGGCGACATCTTGAATGGTCTCTCCAAGACGAAGCAGATCAGCGATATGGGTTACGGCCGAATCGATCTGTACCTGTCGCTTACCAACGTGGTCAACAGCAGCGGGGCTAGCACCAGCACGACCAGCAGCGGAAGCAGCACCAGCGGAAGCACAAGTGGCGGTTCCTCAGTCAAGCCACTTCCCTGATTCCCGGAAACTCTTCCTCAAAAAACCAGAAAAATTTATTAGCAAGTTTAATTGTTTGGCCATTTTTGGGCCGTCATTTCCTACTTTTTTGGCCACCCGGCAAGCTGCTGCTTGCACCTGCTTTGCGGCATCCGTACTCTTCGTCCCAGCCGCTGAAGCGCATACGGTTCCTGCTTTTAAATCATAAAGTTACATGTACCGACTGGGCTGCTGATCAGGCCATTCCCCTTGAGATTACTTTGTTTTAGATTCGCCACTCAGCGATCATATCGTAGACTACGCCGCAGAATTTGCTTTAACCCGGAACCTTGAGTCCCGCTATACTCGTCTCCGTTCGCCGGATCAACCGAAGGGAGCCTCGCGCGTGACTGGGAATAACCGCGCTGAGGGACAAAGGAACATGCTTCAGTCCAGGGTGTTTGTGCGGATCGTTGGCGGCTTGCTTTTCCTCGCAAGTTTGCCGCTGGTAGCTCAGGACAGTTTCGTCCTGGTAACAGCTTCCAGCAAAGTGCAAGACGTCTGCAGACGGCACGGCCTCAACCAGGTCAGTCAGCTTTCTGGTCGCGGCGTTTATCTGGTTTCCTCCTTTTCTCTTGATCCAACTACTGCCACTGACGTCGATATTCAGAGTTTCGAGCCCAATCATGTGCTGGCGGTGCCTGAGTTGTCCGGCGCCACCAGCGCCAGTCTGACGCAATCTTCAACCTCGATTCTTGATGGCCTTCCCGGCCGGACGGTAATGAACTATTTCGGTTCTGCCGTTGCCAGCAATTATGTTCAGCAACCTGCAACCTCGCTTACGCGCCACCATGACGCGCAAAGCGGGACCAAACTCACGGGCGCGGGTACGATCGTTGCCGTGATTGATACCGGTGTCGATACGAACCATCCGGCGCTTGCATCCAGCCTGGTTCCCGGGTTCAACTTCATAACGAATTCTCTCAGCGCGTCGGAATTGGCGGACCTTCCGCCCGCCATGGCCGCCGCCTTGACGCAGTCTTCTACCAGCATTCTCGATGGTCAGAATCTGGTGCAATTGAATAATTCCACGGTCGCGATTCTCAGCCAGTCGAGTACCAGCATTCTTGACGGACCTCCCGCGGCTTTCGGCCATGGCACCATGACCGCGGGTCTGGTCCACCTGATTGCTCCTGGCGCCGGTATCATGCCGTTGAAGGCCTTCGCCGGCGACGGCAGTTCAAACCTGTTCAACATCCTGCGCGCCATCTACTATGCTGTTGATCACGGCGCCAGCGTCATCAACATGAGTTTTGAGATCACCCAAAGCTCGCCAGCCTTGCAGAGCGCCATCGCATACGCGCTGAGCAAGAACGTCATCGTGGTGTCGGCTTCCGGCAATGACGGCCAGCGAATGCTGGTTTATCCGGCCGCCTACAACAACGTGATCGGCGTCGGTTCCACTGACAATTCTGACATGAAGAGCAGCTTCACCAATTTCGGCACAAACGCCGTTTTCATTGCCGCTCCCGGAGAAGGCGTAGTCACCACCTATCCTGGCGGTAATTACGCCGCGGGTTGGGGAACGTCGTTTAGCGCTCCTCTGATCGCCGGGGAAGCTGCTTTAGTTTTGCAGGCGCGGCCCAGCTACAAGCCGGGTGACGTTGCCAATGCAATTTCCCGTGGAGCATCCGTGCCCCAGATGGGCCATGGTCGCGCCGATCTCTGCCTCGCGTTGTCCAGCATCGGCACTGGCAGCGCCTGCGGCAGCAGCGGCTCAAGCACTTCGGGCAACAGCGGTACGAACACAACGAACAGCGGCACCAGCGGAAGCACTCCGGGCGGTTCCACGCTTCCCTAAAACCTCAGAACTGGATGAGCCTCCACTTCAGGCCCTGCCCCGTGGCAGGGCTTCTTTCTTTTGCACGTCTCAATAACTGCCGGACGCCATCGGCGCGTAGCGGCGGAAGAAACTGTTGGCCTTCCACTGCGGTCGCCCTGGGCCCTCCGCCGCCCGTACCATCAGCGCGCGGACGATCTCTTCATACTTGCCTGCGGCTGCCAGGTCCACTGGCTGGTCCAGATCGTCGGAAGGCGCGTGGTAACGCTGCGTGCGCCAGTTTTTGAAGATCTCCTGCTCCGGCGATCCCTTCTCAAACCCCACTCCCATCGCCACCGCAGGCACGCCATGGCGGATAAAATTGTACTGGTCACTGCGGATGAACGCATTCCTTTGCGGCTCCGGATCGGCCTGCACCTGTACTCCCAGTTGCTGTGCCGTCTCCCGCGCCATGTCGCCCAGGTCGGACTCTCCCAGCCCGTGGACGGTCAGCACCTTCAGCGGCACAATCGGCAGGAACATGTCGATGTTGATGTTGGCAATCATCGATCCCGGCTTCACCGTCGGATGCGCCGTGAAATAGCGCGAGCCCAGCAGGCCTTTCTCTTCACCCGTTACAAACACAAACAGCAGTGACCGCTTCAGCTTCTTCGCTGACTTCTTCTGCGACCCGATCAGGTCCAGCAGCACGGCGCTGCCGGAAGCGTTATCCATGGCGCCGTTATAGATGCGGTCGCCGTTGATCGGTTCTCCCACGCCCAGGTGGTCCAGATGGGCTGAGAGCACCACGTATTCGTTTTTCAGCTTCGGATCGCTCCCCGGAAGCTGCGCCACCAGGTTGGCTGACTCCAGCTCCTTCTTGTTCACCACTGCTTTGGCCCGGACGGAGATTTTCAGCGGAAAACGTGGCAGCGGTTTGCGGTCTTTCACCAGATCCACCAGCTCCTGCAAGGTGTGCCCGGAGCCTTCAAACAACTTCTGCGCTCTTTCCGGGTTGAACGTGACCGCCAGCGACTGTCCCGCGGTCTCATCGAACTCCGCGCCCTTCAGCGCCATGCTGGGATGCGCTCGGTTGGCTGAGATGCGCGACCACGGAATATCCATCGCCGAGGGGTTCAGGATCGTGATCACGCCCACCGCGCCCGCCTTGCGCAGCGCCTTCCACCGCTCGCCCGCCGACTGATAATGCGACGCCAGCGCGCCCGGTATCTCCGCCGGTGCGCCCGCAAAAATCACCACCACTTTATCTTGCAGCTCCAGGTCGGCAAGATCGTTATAGCCGAGCTCAGGTACCGTGAGCCCGTAGCCGGCAAACACCAGAGGCGCATCCACCGTGGGCGCCAGGTCCACGCGCGTGCTGAAGATGGCCTCATCGCCCAGCGTGAGCGGCTCTACCTGCCCGTTGCGCACCAGGGCCAGGCTGGAATCTTTCTCCACGATCTGGCGCGACACAAACTGTATCGGCTCGTAGTAGCCCTTGGACCCCGCTGGTTCCAGCCCCGCGTGTTTAAGCTGCTCCACCACGTATTCCTGCGCTTTGCGCAGGCCCGGGCTGCCGGTCTCGCGGCCTTCCATATCGTCCGCCGCCAGCACCTTCACGTAGTTCCACCAAATCTTTCCGTCAAAATGCGTCTCCGCCGCTGGCGACCCTGCGGCCCCATCGATGGCTTCAGCGCTCTTGCCTTTCAGCAATTCCGGCGTTGCCGGCGGCTGGGTCTGTGCGAGCTGCGCGTGCGCGATCAAACTCAGAATCGCGATGAAGGTGGCGGTAAGCAGCAACAATGGTTTTTTCATGGGTCTTCTGATGCGTTTTCTCATGGGTTTCTGATTATGTCTTGCTGGTCCTCCCCAGGGGTTCCATTTGGAAATGTGCAAGGATATCATTTGCTGCTTCTAATCCATTCCCATCCCCTGCTCCGTCTTCCCAATTCTGGCAATCTTTGTGTCCCCTCCTCTCCTATAGCCATCGGCGAAGTCCGGGACAAGCGTGGGAAACATATCTCCGCGGTCCCGCACCATCCAAGCGGCGCAAGTCACAGCCCACCGCTACCACACAAACCATTGACCGGAAACAAAGCCCGTCTTTCGGTTGCGGCGGAGGGGGGTTTTCTTTTGGGAATTCACGAACCATTCTGAAACTATCACCCGCCGTACACGCTTAACAAAAGATCGCAGCCAGGTTCTTCCAGCAAGAAATCTTTGCTCCGCCAACTTTTTAATGATTGATTCTAAAAATCTGCATTGATAGAATTCCCTTCGCCTCTCAAGCAATTTCTAATATCAGAAAGGACCAACCCATGGCGCTGGTTCTCTGCACTGGCGTCGATACGTCAGTAGTCCGGACCAGGCAGCTCATTCTGGAGCGCGCCGGGCACGTCGTTGTCCCCGCAATGGACGAAGCCAGCCTGATCGCCGCCTGCCAGCAGAACAAGTTTGAAGTTGCCGTGGTCGGCCAAACCGTCTCCTCCAAAACCAAGCACCGCATCGCCCGTCTCATCCGCGAGTGTTGTCCCGCCGCCAAAATGCTGGAGCTGTACACTGTCTCCACCGGCAAGGTCCTTGACGATGCCGATTCCTGGCTTGAGGTGCTGGCCGATTTGCCCCAGGAGCTTGCCGCTCGAGTTGAAGCGCTTTCTGGCAAATGAACGCTTCCAGATGAACCGTCTCAGATGACCGGCTATGCGCACCAGACCAACGTCCATCTCCATCATTGCGGCATTCCTGTTTGCCGCCACAGTGATTGCCGTTGTCGTTGGCGTCTCTCTGCTTTTTCCCAACCGCCTGCTTGACAGTCTGTGGAAACTCAACCCCGCCGGCGCGGTTTTCTTCCACGCCATCGGACCGATCTCCGGCGTGTTCCTGATCGCACTTGGCGCCGCCATGTTTGCCGCTGCCCGTGGCCTGCTGCATGGCCACAAGTGGGCCTGGTGGTTCGCCGCCTCTCTCTTTACCATCGAAACGTGCAGCAACCTCCTCAGCTATTTCCTTATCCATGACGCGTTGCGCGCCATCGCCGGCTTTGTCATCTCCTTCGGCTTTCTCTGCGCCCTCGGCCGCCGCAATGTTCGCGATTACTTCCTTCATCCAGGGCTGACTGCAAACCGCAAACCATAAGCAGAAAAAATCCGGGCCTGTGCCATCACCGCGCAGGATTCGCCGCGCGCAGAGCAGCCGTTTGCTGGAACTGGCTGACATTGCTCTTGGCGTGAAGAAGCCCGCGGCCCGGAAAAAGCGTATGCCACCTGCCAGCGCCCATCAAACCGGCAAAACCGAGCCCTACTCGGGGATGAAGTACAGCACTGAAGATCATTCCAAACGTTAAACGGCGTCAGCCTTTGGGGCTGTGATTGGCTGACTGCAAGGTCTGCGAGACCGTCTTCGCGTATTCGCGCAATTTTTCCAGCGATACTGACAGCGTGGCGGCCTTCTCTGAGAGTCCCCGGGCGCGGGCCACCGCCATCACTTGTTCGGCCTCCATGCTGAGCCGTTCCAGCGTGCTCACCAGATAGCCCAGCGCGTCCGCGTGCGGTTTCCACAGGTACGCCGAACTCGCCTTCTGGTTGTACTCGTCCACTTCAACCACCATGCGCGAAAGGTAGGCCACAACGGTCATCATGATGCCGGCGTAATCCGCGCGGAAACTCTTCTCACTCTGGTACTCCGCCTTGAACGCCTCCACCTCCGCGGGTGACAGCGTGATCCTGGAATTCTTGATGGGAAAGATATACGCCACTGTTGGGTCCGAGCCGCGAACGTGTTCTTTGATGGCCTGGCGCGCGCTGTGAATTTTTCCTTCCTGCACGGCGTTCTGCACCGCTTGCGATGGCGCTACCGCCAGCACCTCCGCGTTCAGGGTCTGCGAGGAAACGTGCTGCGATGAAACTCCTTGCAGCCGGGGTGAGGGTGCTGGTGGCGGCACATTCGTTGATGGTCCCTGCACGCCGGTGTGTTGCGGCTGCATAGTAGGACGCGGCTGGGGTGGCGGGGCCGGAGCAGGCGGCGGCGCCGGCGGTCGCGGCCCGCCCGGAGGCGTCATTCTCACCGGACGTTTGCTGTCCACCACCTTCTTGTATTTCGAAACTTTGCGGAACTCGTCCTGCGCTACCTGGTAGTCTTCCGCCAGGAGCTCCTTGGTTTCCACCTCGCTCAGGTTCTTGATCGTAATGTCGCCTTCCACCCGCGAGAGGATGCTTCCTCCCTCTCTCTGCACGGTCTCGGCGAAGGTCTTGATCTGGACCGCAGCGTCGTGGAACAGCTCGTCAAACTTCCGTCCAAAAACATCGTTCCACACCCCCAGGTTCGCCAGCGAATCGGGATGATAGAACGACCTGCCCAGCGATTGCTTCAGTTCGCGCACGCGCTGCACGATCCCGGAGTCAATGATCTGGTCAAAGTGCCGGAACTCTTCCAGCTCCTGGTAGAGGTATTCAAACTCCTGCAGCAGCGTAACGTGCTCCGGAGGCATGGATTCGCTGGGCACGTCCTCCAGTGCGCGGTACAGTGCGGCTTCAAATGCCAGCGCCGCCTGTGAGATGAACGCGTAGGAGCTGTCCACCTCCGGCCTCTGCCACGCCTGTTGCTCGCCTTGTATCTTGGTGCGGAAAAGATATGTGATGATGCAGTCGGTCTTGTCGCGATCGCCGGAACGTTGC
>JBGPZS010000427.1:0-4016 GCA_041493865.1 Terriglobia bacterium | reverse complement strand
GTCCGTGACCTCAGGTTCGCGCGCGCAGTTTTCCATGATGGTTTCTCCCTGCGCGAGCGTTGCGGCCATCATCAGGTCTTCCGTACCAGTGACCGTGATCTTGTCGAAAATGATATGCCCGCCGCGCAGGCGTTCCGCGCCGGCCTCAATGTAGCCATGCTCCTGCTTGATGGTTGCGCCCAGGCATTCCAGGCCTTTGATGTGGAGATCGATGGGGCGGGCGCCGATGGCGCAGCCGCCAGGCTGGGAAACACGGGCGCGTCCCATGCGCGCGACCAGCGGCCCCAACACCAGGGTGGAAGCCCGCATGGTCTTTACCAGTTCATAAGCAGCTTCCGGGTTGGCGAGGTTGCTGCATGAAATCGTGGTGCGATGGGAAGCACGGCCGTAGCCCAATTCAACTTCGGCGCCCATGGAGACAAGCAGGTTGCGCTCGGTCTGAATGTCGCGGACGTCAGGAATATTTTCCAGGACCACGGGCTCGTCGGTCAGGATGGCGGCGGCCATCGCCGGCAAAGCGGCATTCTTGGCGCCACTGATGCGGACGCTTCCCACCAGGGGATTGCCACCACGAATTACAAATTTATCCATAAGACTCTCTGGCGGAATCGCCAAGTCCCTGAAGTCAATCCGGATGTGCCGGCTGCGCGCCATGGGCTTCTTGAAGTCCGGAACGGGGCCGGGCAGCAGCGATTCTGCTTTGCTGGAACGGACATGGGGTGAATTGGGAACAATCTTCATTTTAAATTACCCTGCGCGATCGCTCGGCGCACATTCCCCTTAACGCTCTTGAGTCTTTTTCCGGCCTGGGCAGGACCCAAACCGGTCTTCAAAATGATGAGGGCCACGGCGACTTGGTTATCCGCAGCCCTAAGACTTTTCACCGCGGCCGGGCGGTCAACTCCGGCAGCCTTTTCCAGGACCGAAAGGCCGCGCTCCATTAATTTCTGGTTCATGGTGCGAACATTCACCATGAGATTGCCATAGATGTAACCGAGGCGGGCCATTGCTCCTGTAGTAAGCAGATTGAGGGCCATTTTCTGTGCTGATCCAGCTTTCATCCGTGTGGAGCCTGATACCGCTTCCGGTCCAACTTCCATGACGATCTCAATTTCAGCCAGCGCGCCCAGCTCAGAGCCACGATTGCAAACCACAGCCACCGTTTTGGCCCCTTTCTTGCGTGCATGCTCCAGGGCCCCAATGGTGTAAGGCGTGCGCCCGCTGGCTGCTACTCCCACGACAACATCTTTCTTGCCGGGCTTGCGTTTCGCCATGTCGCGCCGGCCCGCGGAACGTGAGTCTTCACTGTATTCGGCAGCACGGCCCAAAGCTTTGTTGCCCCCGGCGATCACGTACTGGACGGTCTTAGGATGCGTGTTGAAGGTCGGGGGGCATTCCGCGGCATCGAGCGCGGCCAGGCGGCCACTGGTGCCCGCACCCGCGTAAATCAACCTTCCGCCGCTGCCGATGGCCCCGGCAATGGCGTCAATCGCGCGCGCAATCTGTGGCAAGACCTGCTCCACGGCGGCCGCAACCTTCTTGTCTTCCCGGTTGATCACGCGGGCTATTTCGAGAGCTGACAGGGTGTCAAGGGAGGAGGAGGCGTAGTTTTGCTGCTCGGTCCCGAGCTCACGTATGGTGCCTTTGCGAGGGCTCACGCCGTCAATACCTCAGTCCAGTGCCTCGACGACTGCATCGTGAAAGGTGGGCCGGATTTGTTGCAAGGACTGCGAACCACGGTCCGGCCAAGTGCGATTGGTTAGCAGCGTAACTGAGAGCTGGCGATCAGGGTCAATCCATAGTGAACTACCTGTATAGCCCAAGTGGCCATAGGAGCGCGAGGAAAAATATTTTCCTGACTGAGACGGTTGGGAAGGAGTGTCCCAGCCCAGGGTGCGCGACGTACCGAGTGGAAAATCCTCGCGCCGGGTAAAAATTTCCAAGGTTTCTCTTTGCACCAGAGGCGTGCCGCCCGGCAACATGCACTGGGCAAAAACTGACACGTCCAGGGCTGTGGAAAAACCGCCGGCATGTCCGGCCACCCCACCCATCACCCAAGCGTTTTCATCGTTGACTTCTCCCTGGATCAGCCGGTGGCGGAAACGGAGGTCGTTTTCTGTGGGAGGAATTGAAAGTTTCCAATCGGATGGCGGGTTGAAGGCTGTTTGAGTGAGATTGAGTCTGGCAAAGATCTCACGATGGCAGAACTGATCGAGAGGCTCGTGGGTCAACTGCTGGAGGACCTCTCCCAGGAGGATGAAGCCGATGTCACTGTATTCGGCGCGGACCCCAGGGGCGGCGGTAAGAGGGACCTGGAGAGCCTGACGAAGTAGCTCATCTTTATCGTGAGCGGTTTGGAACAGTCTGAGGTAAGCGGGCAGGCCAGAGGAGTGCGCCAGCAGCATACGGAGCGTGACCTGACGGCGGCGCGAATCGCCAAGGGCAAAACCGGGAAGGAGTTCGACCAACGGCTGCTCCAGCTTGAACTGGCCGCGTTCGTACAACACCATGCAGGCGGCTGCGGTTGCGATGACCTTGGTGACTGAAGCCAGATCATAGACCGTGCCGGCATTTACGGATGGAGCTTCCGCGTCGTAAGTGAAACGCCCGAGACCTTTGTGGGCGATTAGCTTTCCCTGATGAACGACGCCGACCGCTGCCCCCGGGAATGCCCGCAGCTCAATACCGGAACGCAGGACATCAAATGCCCGTTGAAACTGTTTGTCCTGGCCGCTGAAGGCGTGGGACAAATGCTGAAAACCAGGGTGATTGGTACTTTGGTGCAGAAAATGTCCTCGTGTTGCTTTTGTTTTCGGTTTATAACACACTCAGCTCACAGATGAAATTCCCGCGCAAAGCCATAGGCTTCATACCCGTACTCATATTGCTGGTCCAAGGTCTTTCCGCTGCGCCCGCGCAGAAGAAGAAGAGGCCTGCGCCGGCGGCCCAGGAGACGGTAAATTTTGCGCCGGTCGACGTGCTGGTGCAGGAGCAGGTCAATGACCAGGCCATCACAGGCGCGGTGCTGCTGGTAGGACACGGCGGGCGCATCGTGCACCAGAAGGCCTTTGGGTTTCGCGCCACCTCGCCGCGTCGCGAGCCCATGACACTGGACACGATCTTTGATCTTGCGTCGCTGACCAAAGTGGTGGCGACGACCCCAAGCGTGATGCGTCTTGTGCAGTACGGGCAGGTGCGGCTGGACGAGCCGGTGGCCCATTACATCCCTGACTTCGGCATGAATGGAAAAGAGGCGATCACTGTCCGCCAGTTGCTTACGCACTATTCCGGTTTGCGGCCGGACATCGACTTGAATCCACCCTGGGATGGACGCGACGCTGCGTTTCGCCTGGCCCATGAAGAAAAGCTGCAGACGCCGCCCGGCGCGGGCTTTATCTATAGCGACACCAACTTTATTGTTCTGGGCGAACTGGTGCAGCGGCTTTCCGGTATGCCGTTGGACAAATATGCCGAGGTGCATGTTTTTCAGCCTTTGGGCATGAAGCACACGCGCTACCTGCCGCCCGCGCAATGGAAAAACAAGATCGCGGAAACTTATGCTCCGGATAGAAAGCAGGTCCTGCGCGGGGTGGTGCATGATCCCAGGGCGGAACGGATGGGCGGCGTGGCCGGACACGCTGGCCTTTTTGGCACAGCGGGCGACCTGGCACAGTTTGCGCAGGCACTGATCACGCGGAAGACGATCCTGGATGGCGACATCATAGAAAAGATGACAACGCCGCAGCAGCCGCCCAACGCCACAGAGGTGCGCGGGCTGGGCTGGGACATTGATTCTTCTTTCTCTTCGAATCGCGGGGCGCTGCTGCCTGTGGGTTCCTTTGGACATACCGGGTTCACCGGCACCTCGATATGGATTGATCCTTATACGAATACATATGTGATCCTGCTGACCAACTCAGTCTTGCCCCGGCAGGGACCAGCGATCATTTCCCTGCGATCGCGCGTGGCCACGGCGGTGGCTGCGCTGCTGCACCTGGAGGTGACTTCTCCCGACC
>JBGPZS010000274.1:0-5619 GCA_041493865.1 Terriglobia bacterium | reverse complement strand
GGTCGATTTTCACGCCGGCCTGTTCCATGCGCGCCAGCACTGGAACCAGCGGCAGGTCGATCTGCTCATAGAGCGGCATCTGTCCGGCGGTCTCCACTTCCTTGCGCAGGACCGGCGCGATGCGTCCGGTCACGTCCGCGGCTTCGGTCACGGAAGGCGACAGGTTCAGGTTGAAGCTGCGTACCGCAATCTCCGCCAGGGAGTGGTTGGTATACGTGGGGTTGATGATGTAGGAGTAGAGCATGGGCTCGTCGCGGACGCCGGCCAGTTCCACGCCGTGCGCCTCCAGTTGACGCAGCGCGGCCTTGTAGTTATGGATGGCCTTGGGGACTTTGCTGTCGCCAAGAAGCTGCTTTAATTCGGCGGAGATGTCGTCGTCATTCAGAACAGCGCTCCATGCCTTGCCCGGCTCGGCGGAGAGGGCGATCTTCAACGGCCCAGGAGCGTTTGCATCTGTCGCCGGCGGCGCTTCAAAAAACAACTCTCCGGACTTTTGCTCCGGCTCAGCCTCCGGCTCTTCTTCTTCGACCTTCGCAGCCGCTGTGAATTCGAATGCAATCGCCAGCGGGCTTTTCGCTTTGGCCAGCGCCTTGAGGTCTTTTGCCGACTTCAGCTCGTGATATTCGGTTTCGCGGACTTCCATCACCGGCGCCAGTTCCTTGAGCAGCGTGGTGAATTCCAGCTCACTGAAGAGAGCGCGCAGCGCTTCGGTGTCGGGCTCGCCGGCAACCATCTTGTCCAGGTCCAACTCGATGTCGACATTCTGATCGATGGTGACGAGCTGTTTGCTCCACAGAATGGTGTCTTTGTTATTCAGCAGCGATTCGCGGTACGTCTTGCGCTCAACTTCTCCGGCGTGATCGAGCGCGTTATCGAGCGTGCCAAAGCGCTTGATGATCTCCACCGACCCCTTGTCGCCGATTCCCGGCGCGCCGGGAATGTTATCGATGGAATCACCGCGCAGCGCCATCACGTCAATTACCTGCTCCGGCTTCACGCCCAGGATCTCTTCCACCTTGGCCGCATCGCAGATCAAATTGTCTTTGGGCGGGTTCAGCACGGAGATCTTGTCGTTCACCAGTTGCAGCATGTCTTTGTCACTGGAGACCACAAAGACGCGGTAGGACTGCTCAGCGGCCTTGCGTCCGAGGGTGCCAATCACGTCGTCAGCCTCAAAGCCCTTCGATTCGAGGATCGGAATGCGGTAGGCCTCCAGTGCGCGTCGTATGTAGGGCACCTGTTGCACCAGGTCCTGCGGCATCTCCGCACGCTGCGCTTTGTAGCCCAGGTAGTCCACGTCTTTAAACGTCTGCGTCTTAATGTCGAACTTGCGGACGGAGGTGACTGCCTTGGCCTGCTCGTCGCGAAAGGTGGGACCAGCAACGTCAAAGACCGCAGCCAGGTATTCCGGATTGAAGTCCGCGCGCAGCTTGCGCAGCATGTTCACAAAAACATATGTGGCCGCGGTGGGAATGCCCTTCTTGGTGGACATGGGCCGCTGCCGGGCCATGGCGTGGTAGGCGCGAAAGATGAAGGACATGGTGTCCATGAGGAAGACACGGCCCTTCTGCGTGGGTTGGGTTTCGTTCGCCAAAGGATCAGTCGATAAAGGGTTGGTAGCCAAGGGAAAATTCTATCCTAAACAGCGCGCGGAGGTTCCTGTTAGACTCGGCGTCCGCCGGACACCTCTCGCATCCACACAGGAGAGATCATTTATCCTTGCAAAGAGATTCAATGTGAGTGATCTGCCCACCCTAGCGTCCTGATCCAAGTCTGCGGAATGCCATGAGCTCGAATTCCGGGACGCAAAGATGGGCTATTGTAAAGAATGGGAAGAAACCGGCAGCGTGGGCACTGTCAACCCCGGGGAGAGCTCCCTCTATTGCTTGTCGTACACCGCAGTGGTTTCGACCTTGTTGCCTTTGGCATCAGTTCCGCTCGTGGTGACCGTGCGGCTTTTGCCATCGGCCGCCACCACGATTCGGCCGGTGGTGGTAACCTTGCCGTCTTTCTTTACGGTCAACGCCAGCGTCCGGTCATCGATCCTCTTGTACGACCGCATGTCTGAATTCGGATCGCCGGTGACGGCGTAGTCTTTCCCGTCGAACTTGCCCGTCCACTCGTTGTGCGTGGGCTTACCGTCGGCGTCGGTGCCGTCCACCGTGATTTTCACTTTGTCACCCGCGGCCGTGTAGACAACAGTGTCGTTCTTCGCCGCCCCCGGGGCGAACTTCGATTTGCCCTCGTTCAGCTTCCAGGTACCCATATTTGCGTCGCTGGCGAAGCACACTGCCCCTGCAAAGAAGCACAGCGCCAAAGTCAATACAATCGTTTTTGTTTTCATGTTACCCCCGCGCCATTCCAGTAATGCGTGGCACATCAAGCAACGTAGGGCAGGGCGGCCTGCAATGCTTCGGGAACTGCGTCTGTTCGTGCCGCAGGCGACCCGACGCCGGTCCTCAAAAATCACTCTCTCGCAAAAATAATCCGCCCTCTTGCTTCCTATTGCCACGTTATAGGAGTCTAATGGCACTGAGTTCCTATAACCTCCCTATATGACTGAGCAAAACCGAAAAATGGATGTCTGGCAGGGGACCATGGCGTTGATGGTGCTGAAGACCCTGGAGGCCATGGGGCCGCTGCACGGGTACGGAATTGCCCGCAGGATTGAGCAGATCAGCGGCGACCGCCTGTCCCTTAACTACGGCAGCATTTACCCGGCATTGCTGCGGCTGGAGCAGGAGCGCGCGATCGTCTCCGAGTGGGGGATGTCAGAAAACAATCGCAAGGCAAAGTATTACCGGCTGACGGCCGCGGGGCGCAGGCAGCTCAAACAAGAAACCGAGGATTGGCAGGAGGCCTCAACTATTGTGGCCCGGTTTCTGGCAGCCAAGGAGACGTTATGAGGACATTGTTTGCATTGTGGGCGCGCTTGACCGGGCTGTTCCGCAAGAACTGGCGCGATCGCGAACTCGCCGCAGAGTTTGAGTCGCACCTGCAGATGCATATCGATGACAACATTCGCGCCGGCATGGGCCCGGAGCAGGCGAGGCGCGAGGCGCTGGTGAAGTTCGGCGGCATGGAGGCGGCCAAGGAATCGGTGCGCGAGACCTCGCGTCTGGTCTGGCTTGAAACCGCCGCGCGCGATGTTCGTTACGCCCTGCGCGGGCTGCGCCTGAACCCGGGCTTTGCTACCACAGCGGTCCTCTCACTGGCGCTGGGCATTGGCGCCAGCGTGGCCATTTATACGGTTGGAGACAATCTTCTGCTGCGGCCGCTGCCTTACCCGGAAGCGCAGCAACTGGTCATGCTGTATGAGACCAACCCGCATCAAAATCTGAAGCACAACGTGATCTCGCCGGCGAATTACTTTGACTGGAAGGCGCAGAGCTCCACCTTCAGTGCGATTGCCGGATTCGTTGATTTCCACGTGATCCTGGGCGATGGCAAGCGCACGGAAGAAGTGGACGCGCAGGCCGTGAGCGGGGAACTGCTGCCCGCGCTCCGCGTGCAGCCGGTCCGCGGTCGCGTGTTCACCATGCAGGAAGATAAAGACGACGCGCACGTGGCGGTGATCAGCTATCGCTTGTGGCAGAACTGGTTTGGCGGCGATGATGCGGTGATCGGGCGCCAACTGCAGGTAAACTCCCGGCCATTCACGGTGGTCGGCGTGCTTCCGCCCGATTTTTACTTCAATACGCGTTCCAGCGATATCTGGCTGACTCTGGGGCTAAACCCGGCGGACAACCTGCGCAAGACGCAAGGCCGCTGGCTGTGGGCCATGGCGCGGCTGAAGCCAGGCGTTTCCCTGAGCCAGGCGCGCGCGGAGATGAACGGCATCGCCCAGCGGCTGGAAGTTGCCTATCCGGAGTTCGACAAAGGCTGGGGCGTTGACGTGCAGCCTCTGCGCGATTCCTTTGTGGGTGAAGTGAAGACCTCGCTTATGGTTCTGCTGGGCGCGGTGACGTTGCTGCTGTGTGTGGCTTGCGCCAACGTGGCCAACCTGCTGCTGGCCCGCTACAGCGCTCGCCGGCGGGAGATGGCTGTACGCGGGGCCCTGGGCGCTGCTCGCGGCCGGCTCATACGCCAGTTGCTCACGGAAAGCGTCATGCTGGGCCTGGCGGGCGGCAGTCTGGGAATTGTTCTGGCATACTTTGCGGTGGAAGGCCTGGTGGCGCTGGCCCCGCGCGAACTCACGCGCTCAGTGCAGATTACGTTTGATCTGCGCATCGTTGCGTTTGCTTTTTTTCTCTCCGTGGTAACCAGCATCATCTTTGGTCTGGCTCCATCCCTGGTGGCAGCGCACAGTGACCTGAACCGCGCGCTGCATGAAGAGAGCCGACAGAGCACAGGCAGCGGGAATCGCATGCGCAGCTGGCTGGTGGCCCTGGAGATCGCCTGCTCGGTTGCGTTGATGGCCGAGGCAGGGCTGTTGTTCCGCAGCGTGATGGGACTGCAAAACGTTGATCCAGGACTGGACGCGCGCAACGTCCTGACCTTCCGGGTATCACTGCCCAGACAACGCTACGGCGACACACAAAAACGTCTTGCGTTTTTCTCGAGCGCCACCGGGCGGCTTGGCCAGTTGCCGGGCGTGCGTTCCGCCAGCGCGATCAGCTACCTGCCGTTCAACGGCCTTGCGGCCGGGACAGACGTGAAGATCGGCGGGCATCCGCCAGCCAAACCGGGAGAAGAATTGGTCGCAAGCATTCGTACCGTGCTTCCGGGATACTTCCGCACCATGGGCATTCCGCTGCAACGCGGACGCGACTTCACCGCGGCCGACAACATGGAGACAACACCGCACCGGTTTATTGTGAATGAGACGTTTGTCCGCAAGTACCTGCCCGGCGAAGAGCCCATCGGCAAGCAGATCAGTGCCTGGATGAACAAGGACAATCCTTTTGGCGAGATCGTGGGTGTGGTGGGTGATGTGAAGGAAGGAACGCTCGATAAAGGACCGGAGCCGACCGTATATTACATCCATTCCCACCTTGACTACGGTGAGATGGTGTTTGTGCTGCGCGCGGAACACGATCCTCTGGCGCTGGCTGCGCCGGCGCGCAAGATTATCCTGGAGCTCGATCCCGAGCTTCCTGTCTCGCAGGTCCGCACCATGGAGACCGTGGTGCGCCAGACCTTTGCCCGTCAGCAGTTCAGTGCGGTCCTGCTGGGAGGATTTTCCGTGGCTTCCTTGCTGCTGGCGGCGATTGGAATCTACGGACTCCTGGCCTACTCGGTCACGCAGCGAACGCGGGAAATCGGAGTGCGCGTGGCCCTGGGCGCGGAACCCGCAAGCATCATTCGCATGGTGGTGGCCAGCGGAGCGCGCATGGTTATCATCGGAGCGGCTGCGGGACTGGCAGCGGCCCTGGCGCTGTCCGGCCTGCTGAAGAGCCTGCTGTTTGGAATTGGACCACGCGATCCGCTCACGTTCGTTGCCGCACCCGCGATTTTTGTTGCCGTAGCGCTGCTTGCGGCTTATGTGCCGGCACGGCGCGCGGCACGGGTCTCACCGATGGAGGCGTTAAGGACGGAGTAGAACTTTCTGAAATCCCGAGCGCAGCGAGGGAACCCTACAACTGCGATGAATGCCAAGTCCGCGTCGACGAGTGGCTT
>JBGPZS010000585.1:0-2397 GCA_041493865.1 Terriglobia bacterium | reverse complement strand
GCTAACGGCTAAGAGCCAATGGCTAATGGCTGATTTTCAACGGGCAGCGCCCGGTGCTTTCAACACCGAACGCGCCCTAACCAACACTGCCTTAATAGGAGGCAACGATGGCTACCAACAAAACTAAACGCTCCAATCCTTTGGCGCAACCCTCGCGCCGCAGCCCTCACGCCCAATCTAACGACCATCAACGCAAAGCCGAATTCCTGGAAACTCTTCACCACATCAACCGCGGATACGGCATCGCCCTCTCCGCGCTCGAACGCCTGGAAATCAAAGACCGTCAGTTCCGGCCGGCTTCTCGGTCAAAAGAAAAGGCCTAACTCATAGCTGTCAAACTTTGCTTGGGTGCCCCATCCTTGCTGCGAAGCTGGCTCTTGTTTTTTTGAGCTTCGCGGCAAGGGTAGGATTCGATGCTAAAAGCCAAAAGCTAAGAGCTAAGAGCCAAAGGCTATTCAGAACGTGTCTTCCACCTTGCCGGGGCGGGTCATGAGTTCGCGAATGGCATCGTGCGGGGATTTGCCGTCATGGAGAATGGCATACATCTGCTCTGTGATGGGCATCTCGACCTGGTGCTTCTTTGCCAGGCCGAGCGCAGCGTTCGTGGTCAGCACGCCTTCCGCTACCATGCCGTGCATACCGGCGATGACCAGCTTGAGCGGCTGGCCCTGGCCAAGAGCCTCACCTACGCTGCGGTTTCTGGAGAGGCCTCCTGTGCAGGTGAGCACCAGGTCGCCCATGCCGGCCAGGCCAAACATGGTTTGTGGTTTGGCGCCGCAGGCTACGGCCAGGCGAGTAATCTCCGCCAGCCCGCGGGTGATCAATGCCGCCACTGAATTGTGTCCCAACCCTAGCCCGCTGCACACACCGGCGGCAATCGCGATCACGTTTTTGAGCGCTCCTCCCAATTCCACACCGGTCAAATCATCATTCATATAAACGCGAAAGCTGGCGTCGCTGAAGTCTTTTTGCACCCGTGCTGCCAGAGCATTATCGGCGGAAGCCACCGTGACCACGGTCGGGTGCAGCTCCGCAACTTCCCGGGCAAAGGATGGCCCGCTCATGGCGCCGATCTTCGGCTCAAACCTGCACAAGCGCCCCACCACTTCCTGGATGACCTCTGTCATGCGCAGCAGCGTGTCATTTTCGATTCCCTTGGTGGCGCTTACAAACAGCATGTGCGGCTGCAGCCACTGTGCCATATGCTCGAACGTGCGGCGGCAGTGGTGCGACGGCATCACGCTGACAATGATTTCCACGCCGGAGAGAGCTTCTTTGAAATCGTTGGTGGCCGTGATGGAAGCTGGCAAAGGGAAGCCAGGGAGGAACAAATCATTCGTGCGCGACCGGGCGATGCTTTGCAAGACTTCTTTTTCCAGCGCCCATAGGCGGACTTCATGGTCATTGCGGCGGCCCGCTACCATGGCCAGGGCCGTGCCCCATGCGCCGGCGCCAATGACTGCGATCCGGCTCACAGCGGCTTCTCCGCCGGGGAAGACTTCCCGCTACCGAAACGGCTCTCTGTTCCCGCCAGGAGGCGGCCGATGTTGGCATGGTGCTTGCCGATGATCAATACGGCCACGATCACCACCAGCAGCAACGATATCCAGTCAGGACGGTAGAAAAACCATGCGGCGATCGGAAACGCGATGGTGGCCAGAATCGAGCCCAGCGAGACATAGCGGGTAAGGGCCACGACAAGAATGAAGATTCCCAGCGCGACCGGAATCGCTTTGGGGAACAGAAAAACGAACACGCCCAGCGCCGTGGCCACGCCTTTGCCGCCTTTAAATTTCAGCCAGACGGGGAACATGTGGCCGACCACCGCGAATAGAGCTGCGATGGCTCCCAGTTCCGCTCTCTTGTAACCAAAGCAGTCGGAAAGAGGACCTATGTACCCGATCTTCCGCCCCAGGTACCAGGCCAACAACACTGCGATACAGCCCTTCACCGCATCCAGCGCCAGCGTGGCGATCCCCAATCCTTTTGCCCCTGATCGCGCTACATTGGTGGCGCCGATGTTGCCGCTGCCGGTAAGCCGTATATCTTCGCCGCGAAAGATCCGCACCAGCAGATACCCGAATGGAATCGAACCCAGCAGGTAGGCAACGATGGCGATGATGACGTAAAGAGTTGTCATGTAAAGGGCGAGCGCTACTCCAGCCCAAACCTTTCCAGCTTGGTATACCGTGATCCGCCCTTCTGCGTCTGGCTCTGGTACAAAAAGAATTCGCGCGCAGTCATTGTACCGAACTGCGGCGGGGCCCCCGACGCGCGCGGGTTTTGCGTGTGGTGGGGCAAGGGCGGGGCCCCCAGCGCGCGCGGGTTTTGCGCGTGGTGGGGCAAGGGCGGCGGGTCCGTGAGCAGCGCCTGCAACTCGCGCAACGGTCGAGCATT
>JBGPZS010000170.1:0-7771 GCA_041493865.1 Terriglobia bacterium | reverse complement strand
CTCGCTGATGAAGCTCAGCGTATAGCGATGCGGCACGTTCTGGCGGGAGAGAGCGCGCTCCAGCGTCAGGCTGGTTTCCGGCACGTCGGCCAGGTTGGCCACGGAGTCACTGTTGGAGATGGTCTTGGAGAAGCTGTAACTGCTGTGCAGGCTGAAGCCGTGCGTGAAGCGCTTGGTCACCTCAAACGTCCCGCCATGGTAAATCGACAGGCCGCCGCTGACCTTGACGAAGAAATCGCCCAGCTCGGGAAACAGTCTCAGGCCCGCGCCCGTGGGAGTTCCGTTGCCCATCACCGGCTTGCCCGGCTCGCCGGCGATCACCGCGCCCGGCGTGGGGATGGCATCAAGGATCGGCGTATGCGCGCCCAGCTTCAGGCCGTGGACGTAGAGATAGCTGCCTGAGACCGCGAAGCCGCCGCCAATCTCCTGCGAGATCTGCAGGCTGCCCTGCTCGGCGTATGGTGTGCGTAGATTGGTGTCAAGGTTGTCAGAGAACCCGACGGGGAAAGTCGCCAGCGCGGGGACCTGTCCGGTGGCCAGGAAGTTGTTGGTGGCCGTGGTTGCTCCAGGTCCGCCGACGGTCGGCTGGATGAAGCGGCCGCGTAGCGGAGAGATGGTGGGGAAGAGCGTCCTGGCATTGGGCTGGTCGCCCACGTTGAGCCACTCCGCCGTATCCAGGATCTGGCCGACGCTGGCAACGCGGCGGTCGGCAAACAACCCGAAGCCGGCTCGAATCACGCCTTTGCTCGCGTACGAGTATGCTACGCCGAGGCGCGGCTGGAAATTGTTCAGGTCACTGGTAAGCCCGAAGCGCGAAGGATAGGTTTCAAAGTCATAACGCAGGCCATAGGTGAGCGTCAGCTTTTGCGTGACCTTCCATTCGTCCTGGGCAAAGAACCCGTAGGCGTTGTGCGCGTCGCTGGTGAGCGTGGCGGATTGCCAGGCCGTAGGCACGTCCTGCGTGAACGGCAGACTGAAACCTGGATGCGACGTCTGTCCCTTCAGCATGGGGAACCAGAAGACGGCGGGCGTGTGGTTGAAGAACGCCGTCAGATTGGGGAAGATGATGCGCGCGGGGAAGAACAGGTCCCACTGCGAATCGTCATTCACGTGGTTGAAGTCGGCGCCGAACTTCATCTGGTGCCGGCCCACGCTGATGCTGAGGCTGTCACCCAGCTGCGCGCGCGTTTCTTCATAGAAGTCGGGATCTGACGTGCTCTTGCCGGTGATCAGAAGGTTGGAGACCTCAAGGTCCGGTTGCTTGAGCACGGAAAAGAAGTCAAAGCTCCGCCGCGCCCACTGGAACTTGGCCTCATTCACCATGTTCGACTTCGGCATCGCCGTTTCCGTCACCAGGAACGACTGGTCAAAGGTCTTGTTGTTGCGCGCGGTGCTTGAAGCCGGCGATGCGCGTCCGCCGCCGCCCAGGAACCCCAGCGTTTGCGAGTTGAGCAGGTTATAGCGGAACGCCAGACTGTGTTTCTCGCTGAGCTTGTGGTTCAGCTTGAGCAGGAAGCCGTCATAGTCGTTGCTGCGCAGGGAGTTGCTGGTCTCCGGAGCCAGGCCGTAAAACGCCTTGGTGGCGTTGATCGCCGCCATGTTGTTCAGGATGATCGAAGAGAACTTGTTGGATTCCGCGCGCCGCTGGCCTTCATAGTTGGCGAACCAGAATGTCCGGTCCTTTTGGATCGGCCCGCTGAAGGTGGCGCCATATTGGTTCTGCCGCAACACCGGATCGGGTCCGGTCAGAGCGGGTTGCGTGTTGAGGGCATTGTTCATCCCGTAGTAATAGATTGATCCGTGAGGTGCGTTGCTGCCGGACTTGGTCACGATGTTCACAAACCCGCCCAGCGCTCCGCCGTACTCTGACGCGAACGTGTTGTTGACCACGCGGAACTCCTGCGCGGCCTCTTGTGAGGGCGTGATGCGCGGCAAGCCGGTAAATGTCTGCACGTTGTCGGCGCCGTCCACCAGCACTTTGGTATTCAGTTCGGACTGTCCGCCGAAGGTCAGCCGGGGCGCAGCCGATGAGCCCACACCTGCGTCCGGCTCTTTGAATGCGCCGCCGCCGGTGTTTTCGCGTCCCGGCGCCACGCCGCTGGAGAGCTTCACAAAATCCACAAAGTTGCGCCCGATGTTGGGCAATGACTGGATGGCCCGCTCACTGATCACGCTGCTCACTTCGGCTTTGGACGTTTCAATCAGTGGAGCCTCGTCGGTCACCGTGATCACCTCGGTTGCCGGCCCGATGCGGAGCGTCAGGTCCGCCTGAAGCGATCCGCCCACCGTCAGCACCATGCCGTTCCTCACATCGGTGCTGAAACCGCTCCGTTCCGCCCGCAACTCATACGTGCCCGGTTCCACGCTGCTCAGGTTGTAGCGGCCTTCGTTGTCGGTCATGGTGGAGCGGGTAATGCCCTTGGCGCTGTTCTTGAGCGTGATCTTCACCTGGGGCAGCACCGCACCCGTAGGATCGTGTACCACGCCGGAAAGCGTCGCGGTCGTGGTCTGCGCGTTTGCCGCGAGCCATGCGGCGGAAAGCACAAGAACGGTGATCAAACCGGCCAGCCGGTTTTTCAGCAGGATCATTTTCATGAGGAGGAACTCCCTTTGCAATTTTTTTTCTGGCTGATGTTCAGCGCGGTGACGGGACGAACGAGCCTTCGTTCGGATCACGCATCAAGAAAACCAACTGCGTTTTTGCGCGAAAGCCATTCTCCACCCGCGGAAAAAAATGTCAAGGTAAAACGCCGCCCGAGCGTCCACAGTTCCAAGTCGAAATTTCAGAGTCGGGGTATGAAATGCGGTAGGCAAATCCCTGCTTTGGAATTCCCGTTTCGGGAACCGCTTGGCATGCTTCTTTCCTTCTTGTAGGATATGCCCGCGAGCCATGACGGACTCGCGGCCGGGTTCCTCAACACATGCCGACTAAATATCGAGCGGACCACATTGGCAGCTTTCTCCGGCCGGCAGAGTTGCTGGAAGCTCGGAGCAATCCGGCGTTCGATCCGCTGCGCCTTCGCGCACTCGAGGACAAGCACATTCAGCGCGTCCTGGCCCGTCAAAAAGATCTGGGCTTGGATATCTTCACTGACGGTGAACTCCGCCGCCGCAACTTTATGAGCGACTTCACCGACGCGGTTGAAGGCTTTGATATGGCTGAGGCCACGCCGCGCTCCTGGGTCACCGGAGAGACGGTCACCGGAGAGACAGCGACCGGAGTAACGGTCACCGGAGAAATGCCCGCTGGAGAAACCACTGTTGCGGAGAAGGAAGATCCTCTCGTAAGCCGGGTGGCCGGCATCGTGACGGCAAAACTTCGCCAGACCCGGCGTCTGACTGGGCATGAACTGAGCTTTCTCCTGCAGCACAGTCCGGGCCCGATCAAGATGACCTTGCCCAGTGCCACACAGTTTCCCGCCATCGCCTTTAAGCGCGGCGTGACCGACCGGGTCTACAAGGACCACTCCGAATTGCTTGGGGACATTGTCGAGATCATGAAAGCTGATTTGGCGCAGCTCTCGCGTGAGGGCGTGAACTGTATTCAGATTGACGCGCCGCGCTACAGCTATTACATCGATCCCAAATGGCGCGAATGGATCCGCACGGAAATGCAGGTGGAGCCCAACGCGCTGCTGGATGAATCCATCCGCGCCGACAATGCCTGCCTTGACGCCGCCCGGCGTCCGGGCGTAACGCTGGCCATGCATCTATGCCGCGGCAACAACCGCAGCCACTGGTACGCCGAAGGCGGTTATGACGCGATTGCGGAAAAGCTCTTCAGCAGCGTTAACGTTGACCGCTTCCTGCTGGAGTACGATGACGATCGCTCAGGTACCTTTGCGCCGCTGCGTTTCGTGCCTCCAGGCAAGACCGTGGTGCTTGGTCTCATCAGCACGAAGCGCCCGCAACTTGAAAATGGTGACGCCCTGATGCGCAGAATCCAGGAAGCGGCAAGGTACGTTCCCCTGGAGCGCCTTGCGCTCAGCCCGCAGTGCGGCTTTGCTTCCACCATGGAAGGGAATCTTTTGACCGAAGATGAACAGTGGGCCAAGATGAAGCTGGTGGCGGAAACAGCGCACCGCGTGTGGGGCTGAAGGCCTTCCGTTGCAAGAACTTCATTGCAGTACGCTTCGCTGGCCAGCGAAGAGGTTAGCAGTCGCCTACCGGAACAGGTCCTGCACTTTTTCCTTGAACCATTCCCAGCCGGTCTGCTGCCGGGGCGGCTTGGCGGTCCAGCTTCTCAGCGTCTCTACGCGCTGGAAATCTTTCGGCACATCAAACAGACTCAGCTCCAGCGGGCCTTCTTTCATCTCTACCACTTCTGAACCCCAGGTTGAGGCCATCATGCGTTTGCTTCCATCGGATTGGGTGATTTCACTCTGCATCGTGGTGGTGACTTTGACCGGGAAGCCTGTTTCCACTCCCGTCCGGTGGAGCTCAATTTTGTCCGTCTTGTTGAAGCATTTGTCGTTGGAGCTGACAGCAACGTCCGTGGACACCACCACGCCATAGTTGGTCTTCTTCTGCTGGCGCCACTCCGGCATCACGGGACCGTCAATGTACCAGCCGTTGCTTTCGCTCATGGATGGCTTGGAGCATGCTCTCGGGCCGGCGATCCGCTTTTCGCGCGTGATGATGTGCCGGGCTATGTGCCCAAAAAGCTCTTTCCGCTCTCCCGTATCGATGTTCTCGATCCAGATCTGCAACGTCCCGCCGGAGTCCACCATGGGCCGGGGCTTGATCCCTACCGTGGTCGCGCGCGAATCTGTCTCATACGTGGCGTATTCGCGTGCCGTCAGGTCAAGCACGAAGACGCGGTCACGATCGCCGCGCAAAATAATGGTCGCCATCGCCGGGCCTGTGCCATCGCGCATCTGCGATTGCCACTCGTTCCTCAACCGGTCCGCGGCCAGGTACTCGGTCCTGGTGTCAGTGAAGCCGCCTGTCAGCCGGGTCACGATCTTTACGCCGTTCACGGAGGGACCGGGCGAGGTCAGCGTAGTAACGTACAGCAGCAGAAGCATCGCTAGCGGCATATCATTTTCCTTTTCTCGCCCCGGGCAGGGGAGCGTGCTTTTGGGGACTTATTGTACTGCCAATCGCCGTCCGCGGAGCAGATTTTAGTGTTGCGAAGCCGGTTACGGCCGGGGGCCATTGCCTCGAAAGCCAAAGTGTTTATTAGTTTATAACTTTCGCAGAGACCGCCAAGATCACTTTGGTTTCTTGGTCTTGCCAATCCTCAGCGTGACCGCAATGGTTTTCAACTCGCTGATGCCGTCATGGTCCCTGGCCCGCAAAAAGACATCTGCATAAGACGGGACTTCCCTGGCTTCAGTCGCACCCAAAGGAACAATGGCATCCGCGATGTAGACCGGAACGCCGCTTTCGTTGTCCAGTCTTTCATACCAGTCAGTTTTTTTGCCGAGAAGGACGACGGGGCTTTGCTTCTGATAACCCTCGCGGCCCAAGGCAGGGTGGTCTCCCAGATAAATACCAACGCTGGCCGCAATCTCTCCAAAACCTGTGATCTTGTGCAGATGATGCACCAGGAAATCCGGCCCCTGTTGCATGGTGGCAACATAGCCCTCGGGCACCGTGACGAAAACAGCGCTGTCCCGTGAATAAGCAAAGAGCTCGCGCTCCCCCGCCGTGCTCTCCAGTTTGCGTGTGCCGGCCGCGAGCGTGCGGACGATCGACTTGGCCAGGCCAGCAGCGTCGCCCAGGTTCCTGGCGCCACTCTGGTTGACGAAAAACATCAAATGCTCGACCGTTGCGTCCGCCTGCGCCACGAACAGGCCCAGCACCAGGTTTGCCTCCTGGTCATGCGTGGGGACAACCGGCGCATAGCAATATGCCTGCAGCGGAGGGGCCACCGCGCACTCCTCAACACCCACTTTCTCGGCGAAGGTGGCCGCCTTCTTGCGCACAGCATTCCCAAACTCTTTGTCGCGGCGCGCAAACAATTCTGAAGCAACGATGACCAGTCTTTGCTTGCCGGCATCCACCACCACCCGGCTCATTTCCGTATTGGCTTCCGGCGCGGCCATGATGCTGCGCTGCATCTGAACTTGCCGGCCCTTTTCGGGGACGCGCACGGTCAACCGGCCATTGAGCAGGTCAACGGGTTCACGCGCAAGCTTCAACTGCCCTAATTGCTGCGCGACTGCTGCATGCACACAGGAGAACAAGAGCAACGCAAGCGGGCAAATCGCGGACCGTGTCATTCGCGTTTCCCCGCTTCGGACCCGCCGGCCCTCAATTTCTTCAGCACCTGCGCCAGTGCGTCCATCGCCAGGTGCGTTGCGTGGACGGAAGCATTTGGCAGTCCGCCCAGCGCTTCCAGCAAGTGTTCGCGCTGCAGCGCGGACGCCTCCGCCAGAGACTTTCCCTGGAGCAGCTCCGTCAGGCACGAACCCGCCGCGATGGAGGCCACGCAGCCGCGCGTGCGAAAACGCACCTGGGCGATTCGTCCATCCGCGAGCTTGACCGCCAGGCTCATAATGTCGCCACAGACAGGATGCTCCAGCCGCACCTCTGCGTCTGCCGAAGGCAGCTCGCCTATGTTGCGCGGATGCTCGAAATGGTCCAGGACCTGTTCGGAGTAAGACATTGATTTTTGTCGCTTTCGCTCCACACCGCTTGCACAGCTTCTTTCCTGGATAGATTTATCAGCCTTGATGCTTTGGGCTCGGCGCGCGAGCCGGCCTCGCTCTATCGTTATCAAACCATCTGTCGCTGCGCTCCCCACCGCTTGTACGCTTTCTTCCGGCTGGCCTTCTCATGCTCCTGTTGCGAGCGGCTCGGCGCGCAAGTCGGCCGCGCCGCTCCAAGTTCTGTTTATATAATCCAATCATGCCAGAAAACTGGGCTTTTCAAAATAAGGTCCCGCTGCGAGTAGTATCGCTTCAGCCAAGCGTAACGGTCACGCTGCGTGATCTCGGCCTGCTGGACCGCCTGGTGGCCTGCACCAAATATTGTACGGACGTGTGCCCGGAGGTCCATGATACGGGCTGCATCATTGTGGAAGATTCGTGGTCTGCAAAGGCGGAACAGATCATGGCGGCGAAGCCCGACCTGGTGATTGCCTCGGTTCCGTACCGTCTTGAGTCTGTGGCGGAGATCATCAAGTGCGGTGTCCCTTTTCTGGGACTCGCGCCCAGATGCCTGGCGGATGTCTATAAAGACATTTTGATGATCGCGCGCGTGGTTTCTTCGGAAGAGACGGGCGCCTCTGAGGCATGCGGCCTCGCCCTGGTGGAACGCATGCAAAACGAAATCGCTGTCGTGCGCAACCGGACTTTAGCTTTGCCACAGCCGCTGGTGTATTGCGAAGAGTGGGGCAAGCCGCTGATCCTTTCGCAGACATGGGTGGCCGAGCTGGTGGAAGCGGCGGGCGGACGTTTTTTCGGAAGCCCCGGGAAGCAAACTACGGAAGAAGAGGTTGCGGCTGCCGATCCGGATGTGATTGTGGCTGCATGGTGCGGGGCCGGTGATCGCGTGCCGCTGGAAAAGATCATCGCGCGGCGCGGCTGGGAGCAGACCAAAGCGGCAAAGAACGGCCGTGTGTATTGCATCAACGATGAGTTCCTCAACACGCCGGCCAGCACGCTGCTCCGGGGATTGCACGCTCTGGCAGCGGCGGTGCATTCGGAGAAGTTTGCGGCGGCGCCAGGCCTCAGGCAAATGCAAGCGAACACCCTTGCAACACAGAAAAAAGGAGGAACGGAGGAGAAATTGGTAAATGAGTAAATTGGTAATTGAGTAAATG
>JBGPZS010000522.1:0-3096 GCA_041493865.1 Terriglobia bacterium | reverse complement strand
CGGATGACACGGATGACACGGATCGAAAGGCAGGAGATCGGAAAACCAGTTTTCACCACGGAGGCGCGGAGACGCGGAGAAGGGCCGAAATCGGGAGGAAAGACTTACCACTCATGAACACGGATAACGCTGATAAGGAAAGGCCGGAGATCGGGTAAGCGCCCCTGGATCACGGGATATTGCCGAGATCAGCCGTGTCCCTGAGACATCTTCTATAATTCGTTACGGCATCCAATGTAGTACTGAATCATTAATGTTTGACACCAGTGATTTTTAACGGCCCTGCTCACTTCGTCAGATCCAGATTAAGGAAATTGTATGCGATCACGTAAGTTTTCCACGCGAGCGCTGGCGCTCGTATTGACGTTCCTGCTGGCACAGCCGTTCGCGCTGATGGCGCAGAGTTCTTCTCCGCAACTGCCCGATCCGGGCACCACGGGAATGAACAGAGATCAGCAGAAGCAACTGGGCCTGCAAGCCATGGGCGAAGTGTATAAGCAAATGCCGGTGCTGCCGGATTCCAGCCCGGCAACGCAGTACATCCAGCAACTGGGCCGGAAGCTGCAAACCGTGATTCCAGCGGACAAATCCTGGCCCTACCAGTTCCATGTGATACCGGCGGCGGACATCAACGCGTTCGCGCTGCCCGGCGGCCCGATTTTTGTCAACATCGGCACGATCCAGGCGGCCGAGAACGAAGCCGAGCTGGCCGGCGTGCTGGCGCATGAGATGTCACACGTGTACATGCAGCATTCAGCCAAGCAGGCGCCAAAAGCCACGGTGGCGCAGATCATCGCCGGGCTGGCGGGAGCGGTGTTGCCGCAGAGCGGGCTGGGTAACCTGGGGCGCATGGGCATCCAGATTGGCGCGGGCACCATGCTGATGAAGTATTCGCGCAAAGACGAGGCCCAGGCCGACGCCGTGGGCGCGGTCATCATGTATCGCGCGGGCTACAACCCTAAGTCGATGGCTGACTTCTTCCACAAGCTGGAACTGAAATACGGCAGCGGCGGACTGCAGATCCTGAGCGACCACCCGAATCCCGGCAACCGCCAGGCAGCCGTCCAGGCAGAAATCCAGAACTGGCCGCCAAAGAACTACACCACCAACAGCAACGCCTTTGTCCGCGCCAGGCAAGATGCAAACCGCGTGAAAGCCTATTCCGCCCAGGAGATCGCTGACGGCGCGAAGTCCGGCGCCTGGGCGCAGCAGAACAGAAAGAGCGGCTCGATCCCGCCGAACGTTTCCGTTTCCTCGAATGAGGGCGAGGGCAGCGGCACGGGCGGCAATGCCACTGACGTCGCTTTCAAGCAGGTCAAGCCCAGCGGCAACTTCACCCAATATCAAGGAGCGAACTTCACCATTGCGTATCCTGACAACTGGAAGCTCGCGGGCGACCAGAACACACCGATCATCGCGCCACCGTCAGGTGCGGCCGAATCCGGCATTGCCTACGGCGTGATTCTGGGGACCAATTTGAGCAGCGAGGCTTCGTCGCTGGACGAGGCCACGCAACGCCTGGCCCAGGGTCTGCTGCAGGACAACCAGGGAATGCGCATCTCCGGTGAGATGAAGAACCTCGAGGTCAACGGCGTGCAGGGCCGGTCGCTGGAGCTCACGGGAAATTCTCCTCTGCGGCAAAACGGCCAGCCGTTGCCGGAACGCGATTGGCTGGTGACCCTGCCACGGCCCCAGGGCGGCTTGCAGTACCTGGTTTTTGTCTCGCCGGAGCGCGACTTCAACCAGCTCCACCCGACCTACCAGAAGATGCTGGAGAGCCTGCAGATGCGCTGACTCTGAATTTTCACTTTGTCGTACCCCGGACGGCCGGCAACTGAGGCTTCCTGGAACAATGCAAACGCATCGAAATAACGGTCGGGTGATGGAGCGGGTTTTTATCGTTTCCCTGCTTGAGTTGCCGACCGAAGTCCAACGATGCCAGGTCCAACTACATCACCCAACCAGGACTGTGGCATTGCCCTTCTGCAAGCGGCATTCTCAGCCCTGCTTTGCTTCCAGCTCCGCCCAGCGAGCATATAGCTCATCGACCATCTTCTGTGCCTGGTCCATCTCCGCGTGCGCGCTGAGCAGCCGCGACGCGTCGCTGGCAATCGAGGGGTCCTCGGCGGCGGCGCGTTTGCTTTGCAGTATCTCCTCCGCTTGCGCGATCCGCTCTTCGATCGTCGCAAACTCTCGGGCTTCGAGATACGGCAGTTTTTTCTTGGCGGAAATTTCCGTTGTTCGCGCCGCCTTCGCGGAAGCCGGCTCGTCGCCGGCCGTGCGAGCAGGCGGCTTGCGTTCCGCTTGCCATGCTTCCCATTGCAGGTAGTCGGCAAAACTTTCCGCGCCGCCGCGGCCATCCAGGCCCAGCACCATGGTGGAAACGCGGTCCAGCATGTAACGGTCATGCGTCACCAGGACCAGCGCGCCCGCATACTCAAGCAAGCTCTCTTCCAGGATCTCCAGCGTAGGAATGTCGAGATCATTGGTGGGCTCGTCGAGCAGCAAAACATCGGCGGGCTGAAGCATCAACTGCGCGATCAACACCCGCGCCCGCTCCCCGCCGGAGAGGCGTCCCACGGGCTGATTGAGCTGTTCACCGGTAAACAGAAAGCGCGACGCCCATGAAGCCACAGGGACTACGCGGTCCTGATAAACCACGGAATCGCTGTCCGGCGCCAGCGCGCGGCGCAAGGTGACGTCAGGATCAAGCACGCGGTTCTGATCAAAGTAGACAACGCGCAGAAAGTCAGCGCGCCGGACCTCGCCCGCCGTCGGCTGCATCTCGCCGCGGAGCAAACGCAGCAATGTGGTCTTGCCGCTGCCGTTAGGCCCAACCAACCCCACGCGCTTGCCCGCGGTGATGATGAAATCGAGACCGGCAAAAAGCGTGCGCTCACCGATTGCGTGGCCCACATGGTCAAGCTCCACCAGCCGCTTGGTCTTGCGTTCGGTAGCGGAAAAGTCGATCTTCGCGCTCGCCGTGCGCGTGCGCAAGTTCAAGTCAGCCAGGTCCGCGATCAGCTGGTTTGCGGTGGTGATGCGCGCTTTGGCTTTCGTCGTCCGTGCTTTCGGCCCGCGACGCAGCCACTCAAT
>JBGPZS010000294.1:0-5403 GCA_041493865.1 Terriglobia bacterium | reverse complement strand
GATCCAGACGGACCGCGTTGTCCGAAAAAAAACTCTGGGGTGGCTGATCGCTTTCCGCAAGGGGCAACAGGACCGTGCCGCCAATCTGCGGGGAAAGAAAGTGCCGGGTCAACTCACGACCCTTGTCAACGTAAGGAGCGCATTGTTCACGCCGCTCAGTGGAGTAGCGGGCAAGCGCGGTTTCAAGATCAGGCCCAGTCTTCAGTGCTTGAGCCAGCGCCACACCGTCAGCAATCGCCGCCGAGACTCCCTGGCTGGTGAAAGGTGAAAGAGGATGAGCAGCGTCACCCACCAGAACAAGATTGCCCCGGTGGAACCGCGGAATCAGGTCGGCATCCTGCGGGCGCCAAAGATACACGCGAGAAAAGTCCGTCAGGCTGAGGATATGAGGAACCGGTTCCGCCCAGTTTCCTACCAGTTTCTCTACAAAGGCTTGACGTGCATGGGCGTCATTGGCATTGGTGTCGTGTGGGGGTGGGAAACGCTTAGCGTCAAACTGCACATACCACATGACGTGCATGGCATCTACGGCGAGGACGCCGCAGGCGATTCCGCCGCTTTCGGCATGGAATTTGTTGAAATTGTGGTTTGCCCACCGGACCGTGTCTTCACAGCGCACCATGCCAACCATTTCCTGCACCTGCGCCAGCGGTGCGGACCAATCCGGGAACAAAACCTGCCTTGCCCGGGAATGGATGCCCTCGGAGCTGACGTATAGGTCAGCCTTGATTGTTGTACCGTTGCCCAGCCGGGCTGATGTGACCAGAGCCGAGGGACCGAAAATCAATCCGGCCAGTTCGACTTCAAACGTGGGAGCTGTATCAGCCGGGAGGGCGCGCATGAGAGCCGCGAGGAGGTCGCTGCGGCGCATGCTGCGAGCGCCGGCAGGTAATGTTTGTTCATAGAGGACCTTCCCATCGGCATTGCGGCAGCAGTAATGCTGCAATGGAGAGCCAACCTCCGGGCTGCTCAGCTCAACACCAAAGCCATGCAGAAGATCGATGCCGCCGGGCATCAGGATGAATCCCATGCCCGTTTCCTGGTCCCTGGGCATGCGCTCGTAGACGTGGCATCTGTGCCCCTGCGCATGCAGAGTAATAGCCGACATCAATCCGGCGACTCCAGCGCCAAAAATCGCAACGTCCATTCGCATACTCCTAGGCTGGCTAGCCAGGCTCGGGCCCGCCCCAGCCTGACGAAGAGCCTCTCTTTTATCTATTTAACAAAGCGCGCTTTCGCACGCGCATACTCTTCCAGCAACGGCTGTTCGTAATCTTGTAGCGTCTTGGCATCACGAAAACGCGCGCCGAACCTGAGCGAATAGGCGGAAAACCATTCTGCGCAGTCGCCTACAAACAGGATGTCGTGAATTGCCATCATCCTCAGCGCCATCAAAGGATAGGGCGAATCATAGGCCCGCAACTCCGGGTTTCTCACGGAACGCATGTCACAGCCGGGATAGCACTGTGTGACCATCAAGCCTTCATGCACAAAAGTGCTCTTGAGCTGCGAATGCACCAAATCGAGGACGTGCGCTGCTTCCTTCACAATCCCGGGGAAGACGGCGATGATGGTTTTCAATCCCTGCTCCGCCGGGTTGAAAGGCGGAATGCTGCGCAGCGTCTCACGATATTTCAGCATGGCATCCACAATGGGCCCGGGACTCAAGCCATTCATTTCCCGGCGGATGTCGATGTAAAAAGAGCTGCTGGCAAGAGAGGGCTTCACGAACGGGCAGACCGCTTCAGCAGGTCCACCGCGGGAGCGCCGCATTCGATCGTTAGGCGTGCAAAGATGTTCATTGGCCCATTGCAGCACGGCCGTCGCAACCAACACATCAGCATTGGAAAACATAGGGCAATAGCCCCTTCTCTTTTATTGGCGTGCACTTGCGACTTCTCTAGTTGTGATGCGATGCTTTGGAACGTTGCAAATATTCTCGTCCGGCAGCTTATTGGCCCGGACAGCTGAAGGTCAGATGCGGTGTTCTGCTGAACAAGAAGAGTCGTGCTGCTGACCTCCGCGGCTCTTTATGAAACCCCTACACTCTTTTGCGTGCTGAATATTGCCTGCATATTTTCCGGTGAAAAAAAATCAGTCACCGGCACCGTGTGCGCAAGCACTCCGAAGAAACGGCTGCGCTGTTCCGGATTTTCGCGCAAGGCTTCCAGAACCTGCTGCACCTCAGCGGGAGGCGGTTCCAGCGCTGCCAATTGAGTGGTCAAATCGAAGTAGGGCAGCTCCGCCTGATTGCGGGTCTGCTCATAACCTGCCAGGGCCTGTTCCAGCGGCTGGCGGCCGCTGAGCCCGGCGTCGATGGCTTCCGCCAACCACTCCGCGCTGCCAAAAGCGTCCGTGATGCCCGATGCCGTGCATGGGTCTTTCTGGTAGCCGGCATCGCCCACCAGCGCCCAGCCCGGCCCGTACGGCTTGCGCACATGGCTGGGGATGGCGCCGCCAACATAGCGCGATTCACGCTTCCCATCGCGTACGCGCTCCCACAACTCTGGCGCGTGCTCGGCAAGCACGCTGCTGTGGTGCTTTTCCACGTTGGCGCGAACCATGGGCAGGTCTCGGGCGGCAAAGGCAACGCCGATCAGAGACAGGTTATCGTTGGTGTTGTAGGCGAAAATCACGCGTCCCGGACGGAGCCACAAGTGCCAGCCAATCATCGGCACGCCGCTGAAGTAGGCATACCAGGAGCCTTCCAGCGCGGGGCCGGTTTTGTACTCCGGGGCCTGCACGGCTTTGGCGACCACGCTGAACATGCCGTCGGCGCCCACGGTAATGCGCGCGCTTTCCGTGACGGTGGGGCCGTTCTTCTGATGGCCGCGAATCCCGGTTACGCGGCCCTCTGCAAAGAGCACCTCCTGCACGGTAAAGCCCTCACGTAACTCAGCGCCCGACTTTACTGCGGCATCCACCAGGATGGGATCAAGCTTGATACGCCGCGGCGCAAACGCTTCCGTGACCCCGCCTTCGGCCGGGACCGGCGAACCGGTCAGCGAGAACGCGCCGTAGTCAAAATGATTGGTGCGAATGGGCGGGCAATTGGATGCCGCAAGGGCATCCAGAAGGCCCCAGCGTTTCAGGCGCGCCGAGCCCGTCTGATGCATGTAATGATTGGAAAACGGCATATCGCTGGGGAATGTACCGCGATCCAGCAACAGGACTTTGTAACCTTTGCGCGCCAGCAAAAGAGCTGTGGGGGCGCCGGCGCAGCGGGCACCAACAACAATTGCATCGTACATGGAAGCTCCTTCCCAGCTACCACACAGCGATTCAACTTGTTTCAGGTTGTAGTGAAGCACCCAACTGCTTCGTTTCAGGCTTTGTGGCGCATTTTAGCAGGATTCGGGCGGCGATTCCCTAAAAAGGCGTAAAATATGCGTTTTTCCGCCTCATAACACCATTACCAAAGGGCTAGAAAGGAATTGACTTGAAAACCAACCTTGAGGTCATTAAAGGCATATACAACGGCGGTCCCGAACAAATCGCCAAGAACCTTCAGGCAGCGCTGGCGCCGCGATTTGAATGGACCGAGGCTGCAGGCTTCCCTTACGCCGGCACCTACCACACGATGGAAGAAGTCGGGCGGAACGTGTTTGCCCGCCTGGCAACAGAGTGGGACGGTTACCGCGCGGAAGTGGGAAATTTCTATGACGCGGGAGACACCGTCATTGTGACCGGCAGATACCTGGGAACATACAAAAAATCCAAGGGCGTGATGGATGCGGTCTTCGCGCATATCTGGAATTTCAAAGACGGCAAGATCGTGAAGTACACACAGAACGTAGACACGAAGAAGGTGTGGGACGCGATGGAAGGCAAGTGAAGAGGCATGTTCAGGGCGAGATTCAAAAACGAAATCGTGGCGGAATTCCTGCCTCCAGCCCGTCCAAGGAAGAAGCAGAAGGTAATCATTCTGTGCGACGGAATGCCTGGGATCCCCAGAAAACAGCCGTTGATGGAATTCCTTTCCGGGAAAGGCTATTGGACCTTTTATCCGCGATACCGGGGAGCGTGGGAGAGCGGCGGACAGTTTCTGCGAGAGTCGCCGCACCAGGACATTCTTGACGTTATTGAGGAACTGCCGAAAGGCGTTCGGGAGCTGGCATTCGGTAAGAGATTTGGAATGTCACCACACGAGATCTTTGTCATTGGCGGAAGTTTTGGCGGCGCGGCCGCCATTCTTGCATCGTTAGACGAACGAGTGAAGAGGGTGATCGCTAATTGTCCGGTGGTGGACTGGGCCATCCTCGCGGACGAGGAGAAGGCAGAGACATCAAATCCCAACTATGCTGCGTATGTGCGCGAGGCATTTGGAAACGCGTATCGCCTTTCCGACAAGAACTGGCGCAAGCTACGCAGCGGCAGATTCTACAATCCGGCTTACCATGTTCGCGAAATCGCGCCGGCAAAGATCATGATGTTTCATGCCAAAGATGATCCATATGTGCCTTATAAAACGGTCAAGAGATTTGCGGACCAGACCGGAGTGAAACTCAACTCGCTGGAGCGAGGCGGGCACGTGGGGACGGATTACATCGTCAGAAAGTATTGGCAAAGGATAGATAAATTCTTCCGTGGTGAGTAAGCAATGCAGCGGCTGAACCCGGTGCGGTAAGAGTCGTTGCGATCTGATTATTGTTTCTCAGGGGCTAAAGCCCAACACTATGGGAACCTTACGGCACGACTAAAGTCGTGCCCTGATACCTGCAGAGGCTAAAGCCAGCGTGCAGGCGCTTTCACAACGCACTGAATTCGTGCCTGCAGCTGTTGGAAGAGCATCTCACCCTTCTGATGCGCGAATACTCTAGCCTTCGCCTGATTGGCGGGTCAGCATGAGCAATTCGTTGGCGCGGCGGATCAGTTCACTGCGGTCGGCATCGCGATATTTCTTCGGCAGCAGGCTCTTGCTGGTGCACTCGAGCACAGCAACAAGATTTTGCAGGTCGATCTCAGTGGGGTAGGAAGGCGGGATAAAGTCTTCCAGCGCGCCCTTGAGGTCGTCTTCGGCGAGCGTGGTCCGCTTGGCAAGCGCGGTGCGCATGCGGCTGCGGACCAGCACGGCTTCAATATCGGCGCCGGAGAGGCTGCCCGAGTTATCGAGAAAGAATTTTTCCAGCTCGGGCGAAAACGCCGCCATGCCGGCCTTCTTCTGCATGGCGCGCAGAAGGGCGCGGCGCTCCTCCAGCGTCTCAGGATAAAACAGGGCAATGTGTTCTTCGGCGCGGCCCTGGCGCTTCAAATCCACGGGAAGCAGGTCCGGACGGCAGGTGAGCAGGAACCAGATCACCTTGCCGCGATACTCGGTGTTGCCCATGAACTGGGCAATCTGGGCGAAGACGCGATTGCTCACGCCGCTGTCGCCGCTGCTGGAGCGGTCGCCGAGCTGGGCAT
>JBGPZS010000361.1:0-4632 GCA_041493865.1 Terriglobia bacterium | reverse complement strand
GTCGCGGGGTTATTGACCCGCTGCCACTGCTTGTTGACCAGTGCAAACTCGCCACAATCGCGCGGGTCAGGATTGATCTTGTCAGCGCTCGCATGGGGCTGCAGCATGCGCAGCACGAAGCTTGCCTTCTCCTGCGCTCCCGCATCAACCTTCCGGTCCGGCAGCCCGAGCGTGCGGCACACCAGGCAGGTAGTGACCATGTAATACCTTTGATGGACGGGTTGATACAGTTTGAGAATCCTGCGCCCGTCTGAACCTGGAGAGGCTGTCGATGCACCGATCACCCGGCTACCCCTGGCTAGCAAACGCTTCACGGCAACATTGCGTGCCCGCGTCAAAGTCAGTGCCAGTCCGCTTTTTTGTGGCGACACCACCGGCTCATTGGGTGGAGCGCTCCATGTTTCTGGCGCTGCCACATATTCGCTGAGCCGTTGCGGCTCAATGCTCAACAGGTTGTGAAACTCATCCATGAACGTGTCATTGGCGAAGCGCAAGATCGTTGGCGTGCGGAACTTCACGCGGTTTTCCGTTACCTTGGGATCGGCGGTCAGACGCCACAGCGGCGCAGCCATCGTCCACTCGACATGTCCTTCCGTCAGATGCTTCACCAGATGTTCCCCGCTCCCGGCGTATAAGACGCGCTGATGATGCTGCTGCAAATCACGGTTTGGGCCTGCACCGTACCGCTGAAGGTCGCCATGGGCGCATTCACAGTTACCACGCTCGCGGTAATCTCAGCCAAACTGGCGGTAACCGTGACCTTGGCGGAAGCATTCACCGTGACGCCGCTGGTTTCCAGCTTGATGAAGTTCCCGTTGCTGTCCTCGATATCAATCGAACCCGGCCCGTCTTGCAGCGTGATCTTCTGCCCGCCAGGAGTTTCCGCAATAAACTTTTCCTGCCCGTTCTGGTCGTCGAGCGTGATCTTCACGCCGTTGCGCGAGCGCAGCACTTTCTTGTTGTTTTGCCCGCCGCCGTCCATCGATTCGGGCGGCGAATCACTTCCGTTCCACAGGGCACCGAGCACATACGGACGGCGTGGATCACCACCTTCAAACGCCACCAGCACTTCGTCATTCACGTCGGGAATAAACCAACTCCCCCGGTTATTGCCGCCCATGAGAGTCGCGAGGCGGGCCCACATCTCGTAGCGGTCCGAGCCCGTATCCGGCGACCAGGGCAGCGTGACCTTTACCCGTCCCGTTCCATCGGGATCTTTGATATCGCTGACCAGTGCGGGATAGATTCCAAACCACCGGCCACCGAGCGCAGGGTTCGCGCCTGACTGCAGCAGCAGATCAACCGGCGAATTGTCGAAGGTGCTATGCATTTTTGTCTCTTTTCATCTATTGCGCCCGTCCAATGCCGGGTCGCTCGCCGGTGAACTCGGTGCGGAACCCGTCCGCGCCATCGAACACATGCCTCACGTGCGTCAGGTAATATTTCCCGCTGAACAGCGGCCCCAGGGCCTGCAAATCAGCGTAGGCGCCCACGCGCAGCTTGGCGTTTGCCTGGGCCATACCATGCGCCACGACGAAGCGCCTGGCCGTCATCTTCAATACGCTCTCGGCCTCCACCTGCGCCTCATTGCTGTTCAGCGGAATGGTATGCACAAGCGATTCCTTGCGCTCCCCAAAGGCAGATTTCAAAATACTCAGCCCGCTGGTATCGCCGTTCAGTTCGTTGCTGATGGCCTGGTCAGTAGCTTCATGTTTCAACGACGATTTGCCCGCAACGTTCCAGCCGTTCACGCTGACCGCAGTGCGCTGGCCGGCGAGATCGGCAAGCACAGAGACTTCCCTGAGTTCACCCCCGTAGTTCAGCGTGACAGTGCCGTTGTTACGGCTCGACCGTTGCTTGGCATAGAAGTTGCGATCATCCATCCACACTTCGGCGTCAATGCTGCGGGCGCGGTCACGCACAAAAGCCAAATCGCTCTGGTTGACCTGGGCCAGAACTTTGTACGTCGGTCCCGAAACATCAATGTTCGGCTGCAGGCCGTGGTCCTGGGCGATACGGTTCATCACGTCCGAGTCGCTGGCATCGGCAAACGTGCGCGTGCGGCGGGTCATGCGCAGGTCCTGAAAGCGGTCTTCCAGCAGGACCGCAATCTCCGGCGGGCTGCCCTCTTTGAACTCGGCTTCAATTGCCGAGATGCGGCCATCGAACATCTTGTCAGCATCAAGCTTCACCTGGATGGCTTTGCCGAAATCGAGCTTCCGGCGATCGAAATAGAGAAAGTCAATGGAATTGGCTTTAGGCCCCCAATTACCGAAACGCGCATCACAGTGGTACATGCCGTGCACATTCTCGACGATGGAGAGCGAGAGCAGCCCCTGCGCCAGCGACGTGTCCTCCTGGCCGCCCACGATGATCGATGGACGCGAGGGGCGAATGCCTGCCGAGGTTGCTGTTGCGCCGGCTGCCATAGGATCAGTAAGCCTCCAACCGGTGTTTACGCTGCTGCTTTTTGTGCAAAGTCTTTTCCAGTTGCTTCATCTTGTCCTTGGAGCCGGCATCACCGCCGCCCTGGGATGGCTGGGCCCCGGCCTGACCTGCCGGTTGCGGTGCTACCTCCATGTCATTGATCACAACTGCCATTGCATCTCCTCTGCGCTAGCCGATCTGCACACCAGCGCTAATATCCACACTGGCGCTCACGCCTGCATTCACGCCGATGCTGGCGCTCAGGCTGGGCGGGTTCAGATCAATCAACTGGCCCGGATCCAGCAACCGGGGATTCTCAATGCCATTTGCGGCAGCGATTGCCTGCCAGCCGCCGTTAGCGCCCAGTCCGCCGCCACTGCCCCCTGGCTGGCTGGCAGCCATGCTCTGTAAATTGGAACCGGCCGGCGCTTCCGTCATAGGGGCCGTTCCTGTAGGTGCGCCGCCGCGCCGGGTCACTGCCGGCGGGTCTTTCACTCCGCTTGAGAACTTGAATTCGGTGATCTTCTGCTGTGTCAGCGTAATGGCCACGCTCGCACGCAAAGGACGGCCCTCAGCAGAAAAGATCTCCAGCGTTTCCTCCATCGATTCCATGATGCCGTCAAAGACAAAGCTCCCCCAGATAAAGCGGACGCTTGGGGGAATGTATTTGGTCGAGCGGCCGCTGCCTTCGGTAGCAGGTGTGATGAAGTAGGCAACGCGCGCCGTAAGTTTGCGCACATCATTGGCCTGTGGCAGGTCGACAGGCAATTCGGCGGTCACGTCAAAGTAGAGCGTCACGGAAAGCTTGGTGGTGCCAGCACCTACAAACTGGCGCGCCTGCGGACCATTCTGGTCGCCGGAGCCCGAGGGTTGGGCGATCTGGTTGGCAAAACTCACCTTGAGAGAATCAGGATTGAACTGCACCTTGGTCGCTTTATCCGTATTGATCTCTGCGTTAAAGTCGGCATCCAGCTGACGAAGTTCTGCCTTGGCCAATCCACCCTTCTGTACTGGAGCAGTTGGTATCTGTGGAGGCATTAACCACCTCCTTCAGGGGATTTCAGCGTCATGGATTCGTAAGTAAGCTGCATTTCTTCCACCGCCACCATGCCGTCTTTGGCGTTCAGTGCCGGTGCTTTCAGCTTGGTGAGCAAACACTTCTTCAAAGAGAAGCTCACCAGCTTCTTGGTGTGGTCGGCCGCCAGCACTACCACCTCAACGTCGCCACGCAGGTCCTTTCGCAATTGCGCGGGGTTGGCATGCTGCTGGGCGTCAAACCAGTCCCAGAGAACAAAGTTGTTCGTCATGCCGCGCTTGAGGGTAAGTTGCCCGTAGTTCACCGCGCCCACCAGTCTGATCTGCTGCGTATTGTTGCCGCCTTCGCGAATGGTCTTTACATCCATGGTCATTTCGAGACCATCGCATTCGGAAAAGGCAGCTTCCAACTTGCTGGAGCCAAGAAAAGGAACATTGATCTCCACGGAAAAATTAAATGCGGTAAATGGATATACGGGGAAGGAGGCCATGACTACCTGCCCTCCGTAACGAAAGTCCGATCAGCCTGCTGCAAGAGTCGTACGGTAAGGAAACGCAGCGGCATTGAAGGAGCGACCCGCAGCTCCACATAAAATCTTCCCTGATCGGCAGTAATGGATGTGTTCAATCCGCCATCGATCACCACCTGGAACTGCTCGCTCTGGGTACGGCCGGCGAATGCGCCACGATGGGCCAGTTCATCCAGCAGTTTTTCGAATCCGCGCTGCACTCCTCTGCGGAACACATCGCTGAGCGGCTCAAACACGTATTGATTACCTACTAACAGAGCGGTCTTGCGCAGGAATGAGAGCAGACGGCGCACGTTAATAGGAAGAAGATCGTCATCATTGCTCAACGTGGCGTCCGAAAGGCAAAGGAAACCAGACGGCTCCTGGCGTACCAGGTTGATCTGCGAATCCTGAAGGAGCTGCCAATAGTCGCGCGAGATTGCAGGTGACAACGCCACCACTCCGCTCAGCTTTTCATTAGCCGGTGAGATCCATGGTCCGCGTTTTGTCGAGCGCTTCGCCATGACGCCGGCTATCGCGCCGTCAGGTGGCGTGGAGCGCAGGTTGCTCAGGTCATCCTCTTCGCGCCCGATCTGCCAGGGATGGTAGACTCCGCCAAAGCTCAGCGCGGTGGGCTCATCGGCAAGCGTCGTCTTGAGCT
>JBGPZS010000267.1:0-5718 GCA_041493865.1 Terriglobia bacterium | reverse complement strand
CGGATTGCCGAAGCGCGATCGGTGCGGAGCTGGATCAGCCTGCCAGACCGAGCAGGGCGAGGGCGATCTCCGCTTCCTCCGCGGGGCCGAAGATGGTGCGCAGATCGAGAAGTACGCGGCCTTCTTCCACTCGGGCCACAATGGGCGGATGGTGGTGACGGAGGCGCGTGGCCAGTTCGTCGGCGCTTAACGACTGCGCCGTCACAGCCAGCAAGAACGTGGGCAGTGCGGAGGTGGGCGCGGAGCCGCCACCGATCAGGGATTCACCAGGGATGACTTCGGTCTTGAGATGGGCTGATGAACTGAGCTGCGCCTGCAGAGCTTCTGCGCGCGCGCGAATTTCCTGGGCAGGCAGGCGCATCATGCGGGCAAATGGAATCGCGTCGTGGTTCTGGCGAATGTATTCCATCATCGTGGCTTCCAGGGCTGCGTAGGTCAGTTTGTCCACACGCAGTGCGCGGAAGAGAGGGTTGGAGCGCACGCGCTTGATCAGGTCTTCGCGTCCGCTGATCAGGCCGGCTTGCGGGCCGCCCAGCATCTTGTCACCGCTATAAGTAATAAGATCGGCGCCGGCTCGGAGGCTTTCCATCACGCCGCTTTCATTGATGCCCAGAGCACGCAGCGGAAGCATGGCGCCGCCGCCCAGGTCTTCCATCACCGGGATGTTGTGCTTGCGCCCGAGTGCGGACAGTTCTTCCAGAGACGGCTGCTCGGTAAAGCCGATGATGGCAAAGTTGGAGCGATGCACGCGCAGCAACAGGCGCGTCTTGTCATTGATGGCACGTTCGTAATCGGCCAGTCGCGTGCGGTTGGTGGTCCCGATTTCGCGCAGGATGGCCCCGGATTTGATCATGACGTCAGGCACGCGGAAGGAGCCGCCGATCTCGACCAGTTCGCCACGGGAGACGATGACCTCGCCGCCTTCAGCCAGCGTGTTCAAGGCCAGCATGACCGCCGCCGCGCAGTTATTGACGACCACGGTACGAATGCCGCTCACGCCTTCCTGATTGAGAAGGCGGGAGAACAGGCGCTCAACGTGGATGTCACGTTTGCCGCGCTCACCGGCGGCAATATCAAACTCAAGATTGGAATACCGGCCAACAACCTCGCTGATGCGCTTGATGGCGGATTCGGCCAGCGGAGCGCGGCCGAGGTTGGTATGCAGAATCACGCCGGTGGCGTTGATCACCGGCTTGAGGGAGAACTCCATCGCGCTGCTCAGATGGCGAGCAATGGCTTGCGGCAGGTGGCTCACTGCCAGTTCCACGGCGTCCTGATTAGCGATTGTTCCGGAGCTGATCTCTTCACGAACACTTGCCAGCACAGCGCGGACGGACTCTGCCACCGTGGGCTGTCCTTCACGGGCCAGAAGTCCAGCCAGTTCCGGGCTCTTCAATAGTTCGTCCACCGAGGGGAGAAGGCGGTAAAGGTCGGATTTGGAGGCAGTGGTCATCTTTTTATCCCGAACCCGCAAGAGCGGGTGAGGGAATCCTATGGCTACGAAAACTGTTGTCTTCGAAACCTTCGCTCAACTTTACTACAGGTCAACAAGCTAATTCTTCCCAGATTGCGGCTCCGTTACCATAGGGATTCCTCGCTACGCTCGGAACTTCGGAAGACGCTACGCTCGGGACAAACACAAGTACCTATCCCACTTCCACTAACCCGTACCTTCTCTGCCAGTGCTGGCGGAGATGCTGCATCACGCGGTGGCGATCTTCCGCTGTGATCGCAGGGTCGGTTTCCTGCACCAGCTTTGCCGCTTCCACCTTGGCCAGCTCCAGCAGGTTGCGGTCGCGGAGAAGGTTGGCGACGCGCAGCCCAGGCATGCCGGCCTGTTTTGTGCCAAAGAACTCGCCGGGACCGCGCAGTTCCAGGTCAAGCTCTGCGATTTCAAAGCCATCCTGCGTGCGCACCATTTCGTTGAGACGGCGCTCGGCTTCGGGCGAGACTTTTCCGCCGGTCATGAGCACGCAATAGGATTTGGCCGCACCGCGGCCGATGCGTCCACGAAGCTGGTGCAGCTGCGAGAGCCCGAAGCGCTCGGCGTGTTCCACCACCATCACGGTTGCGTTGGGCACGTCCACGCCGACCTCAATCACCGTGGTGGCAACCAGGACGTCAATCTCGCCGGCCTTGAAGCGGCGCATGGTTTCTTCTTTTTCCTCCGCGCTCAGCCGTCCGTGCAACAGTCCGACGCGCAGGTCAGGAAAGATCTTCTTCCCCAACTCGTCATACATGTGCAGCGCGGCCTTCAGCCCGGTCTTTGATCGTGAACCCCCGGATCGCGAGCCTGCGGGTTCGGCGGCAAACTCCATCTCCTGCTGTTCCGCCGGAGCACCTTCAATCACGGGGTAGACAACGTACACCTGGCGTCCGGCGCGGGCCTGTTTCTTCACGAAGTCCCAGACCTCGGCGGCGCGCTGGTCAGAAATCTTACGCGTGGTGATGGGGGTGCGCCCGGGAGGAAGCTCGTCGAGCACGCTGGTGTCGAGATCGCCATAGAGCGTGAGCGCGAGTGTGCGCGGGATGGGCGTGGCCGTCATCACGAGAGTGTCCGGCTCGGCGTCACCCTTTTTCATGAGCTTGAATCGCTGCATTACACCGAAGCGGTGCTGCTCATCGACAATGACAAAGCCCAGGTTATGGAACTCCACTTTTTCCTGGATCAGGGCGTGCGTGCCGATGACCAGATGCAAATCACCGCGGGCAATATGGCGGCGGGCGCTGCGTTTGAGGTCTTCATCGAGCGAGCCGGTGAGCAGCATCACGCGGTAGCCGGCATCTTCCAGCGTGCGCCGCGCGGAAAGATAGTGTTGCGTGGCCAGGATTTCCGTGGGCGCCATGAAGGCCACCTGGTAGCCGTTCTCCATGGCGATGACCGCCGCCTGCAATGCGACGATGGTCTTGCCCGAGCCCACGTCACCCTGAAGCAGACGGCGCATGGGCGAAGGGTGCTGCATGTCCTGGGCAATTTCCCTGAGCACGCGCTTTTGCGCCGCGGTGGGATGGAAAGGCAGAGTTTTTTTGAGCGCCTGGCGAACGCTCTCTGTCAGTGCGAAAGAGATGCCAGGGCGGGAGCGCATGCGGCGCCGCTTCAGCTCCAGGCCAACTTCCAGGAAGAACAACTCTTCAAAGATCAGGCGGCGGTGCGCGGGCGTGGAAAAGTTCTGCAGGGCGGCAAAAGCCTCGCCTTCGGGAGGGAAGTGCGTCTGCTGAAAGGCGGTGCGGCGGTCCAGCAGATCAAGGCGGCGACAGAGAGCGGGCGGAAGCCCGTCAGGAATCTGCGCCGCCAGGTTTTCTAACGCGCCATGGATGATGCGACGAAACCAACGCGAGGTCAGCTTGGCGTTGGCGGCAGATTCATAGATGGGAACGATCCGGCCGACTTCGAGGGACTCGATGTCCTGGGCGCTTTCAAGATCAAGCTCGCCTTCACCGCCGCTGCTGCCATCTAGGACTTCAAACTGCGGCTGGTTGATCTGCAGGCCGCGGCCTTTCCAGCCTTCTTCCACCTTACCGTAGAGGGCGACGAGCTGGCCGGGTTTGAAACGGTCACGAAGATATTCGCCGTGAAACCAGATGCATTTAAGCGTGGAGCGTCCCTGGCCGGCAACCAGTTCAAAGATGGGCATGCCGTTGCGAGTGCGGAAGACCGCGGAGTTTCGTACCTCCGCAATGACCGCGGCCATCTCACCGGCGCGGAGTTCGCTGATGCCGCGCGGGTTCAGGCGGTCTTCATAGCGGAAGGGCAGGTAATAGAGCAGGTCCTCGACGGTGGAGATGCCCTTCTGCGCCAGCCACTCGGCGATGCGAGGGCCCACGCCCTTGACGTATTTGACTTCGGTTGAGAGATCTAACATTTATGTCGCTGCGCTCCAAACCGCTTCCGAAACTTTAGCCCAGCTGTAGGTCAACCGCTCTCGATTCACGCCGCTCGGCGCGCAAGCCGGCCGCTCAGCTTTCCAAGAAGCCTCGAAATGGCCAATCTGCCTTCTATCATTCATTCGTCACGATGATACTTGAGCAGGCTTGGCGCCGCAGAGGGGTAATCGAGGTACAGCAGCACTGATTGAGAACGATCGCTGACTACCAGCCTTTATCCTCTGGCGGAGCGGCGATTGGGTGTGGTTTGCTTTGGCCGGGAAGAGGCGTCTTCTTTTGTGTCGAAGAGGTGGGGCATGCTGAAATGATCGATATTGAAGGTGAATTCATTGGTGCACGAAGGGCAGGCTGTTGTGTGCATCCCTTCTTTTACCTGACTGGGATCGACATCAAAAGACCGCAGGCACTTGGGACAGGTCACGATCACCTGGCCGGAGCCATTGAGCGCAGCTGGGACGGTCTTTGCTCTTGTTCGCGCTCTTGTACGCGGTAGCGGACTACGCCTAAACTGGTGTGAATAGTAAAAAGGCTTTTGGTCGAATGATAAAACGTTTTGCAGAGATCGGATGCTTGGTCCTGGTTGCAGTCTGTTGCGCAACCGCGCACGCATGGCAGGAGGCCCCGGCGGCAGGCGCGTCCGCGCCCGCGGCCCAGAGTTCGCCAACGCCGGGCGCGGCGCAAACTCCGTCCCCGCAGCAGGAAAGCTCGGCAGAAAATCAGGCGGCGCAGTTGCCGCCGACCACCGATCCGAAGGAGATCGTCAGGCGGGCGACTGAGGTTGATCATCACAATTTTGAAAAAGCGCAGAAATATACGTGCGTCCAGCGACAGGTGGTCAAACAACTGGACAAGCACGGTAAGGTGAAGTCAACCGAGATCAAGACCTACGACATCAACTTCTACTTCGGTGAGTTCTATTCCCGGCTGGTGCAGGTTGACGACAAGCCGCTGAGCCAGAAAGAACAGAAAAAAGAAGACGAGAAGCTGGAGAAGTTTCTGGCCAAGCGCCGTAATGAGAGCGAAGAGGACCGGCGGAAGCGGGAAGAAAAGGACCGGAAAGAACGGGAAGAGGGCCGTGCGTTTGTCCGCGACGTGGTGAATGCCTATGACTTCCACATGGTGGGAGAGGAGCAGGTCTCCGGGGAGGATACCTGGGTGATTGAGGCCACGCCACGCAAGGACTTCAAACCCACGCAGCCGCATGCCGACATGCTGAAAAAAATCAAAGGCCGGATGTGGATCGAAAAGAAGGGTTACAACTGGGTAAAAGTGGAGGCAGAGTCCACAGACACAATCTCATTCGGCCTGTTTCTTTTCCGCATTCACCCTGGCTCGCGCTTCGTACTGGAAACTGCACACATCAATAACGAGCTTTGGGCGATGAAGCGGCTGTACATCAACGGCAGCGCCAGGATCGCGGTCTTCAAGAACGAAATCGCAGAACAAGAAGACGTCTTTTCCAACTTCAAAAAATTCAGCAGCTCCGTCAAGATCCTGCCCGGCGTAAGAGAAGTTCCGGCGGAGCAGCCAGTTCAACCGCCGAAATAAGACTCACCGCGGACCACACGGATGAGACAGATGGTCACAGACCAGACATGGTCTATTCCATTCCCGCCCACTCGATAGCGTTGAAGAGCATTTGGAACGTGCCTTCAGTCTGGGCGCGGTGCTGCACCCGGAAGCCGAACATGACAATCTTGCCCTTGCCGCGGGTAAAGCTGACAACGGCAGCCTTGCGCTCCAGGCGTTCAGCGCCATGAGCGTAGCCGGAAAGCAGCATATCTTTCGCGTCGTCCGGATACCAGGCGATGACGGAGCGCTGCGTGTCAGGCG
>JBGPZS010000229.1:0-6400 GCA_041493865.1 Terriglobia bacterium | reverse complement strand
GGCTTGCCGTTCAGGCGGGCGAATCCGACTACGATGTTTTTCGCGTAATGCTCCTGCACTTCGAAAAAATAGGCGTCGTCGACTACAGCGTGGATGACGTCTTTCATGTCGTAGGGCTGATTGGATTGATCGGGGATGATCTTGTCGAGCTTTTCATCGGCGCGGTCGATGGGGTCAGTGCATTCGCGGCGCGGAGGATCGTCAAGGTTGTTCGAAGGAAGGAACCCGAACAGCTCGCGGACCATTGACAGGCATTCGGCGTCGTCATGCGCCATGAAGTGCGCCACGCCGGAAGTCTCATTGTGCGTGGCCGCGCCGCCCAGCTCTTCTTTCGTGACTTCCTCATGGGTCACGGTCTTGATCACGTCCGGGCCAGTCACAAACATGTAGGAAGTGCGATCGACCATCAGAATGAAGTCGGTGATGGCGGGCGAGTAAACGGCGCCGCCGGCGCATGGGCCCATAATGGCGGAGATCTGCGGAATCACGCCGCTGGCCAGCGTGTTGCGGAGAAAAATATCGGCGTAACCGGCCAGCGACATCACGCCTTCCTGGATGCGGGCGCCGCCGGAATCATTCAGGCCAATCACCGGCGCTCCGGTCTTCATGGCCATGTCCATGATCTTGACGATCTTGGCTGCGTTGGCTTCAGAAAGCGATCCGCCAAAGACGGTGAAATCCTGGGCAAAGACAAAAACCAGCCGGCCTTCAATGCGGCCATAGCCGGTGACAAAGCCATCACCAAAAACTTTGCTTTGTTCCATGCCGAAGTCAGTGCACTTGTGCGTGACCATCTTGTCGAATTCCTCGAAGGTGCCCTCATCCAACAGGAATTCGATGCGCTCGCGCGCGGACATCTTGCCTTCTTTGTGCTGGCGCTCCTGGCGCTCCTTGCCGCCTCCGGCCTCGGCCAGCGAATCGCGGCGCTTGAGTTCTGCAAGCTTCTGTTCCAGGTTCATGGAAGGAATTATAGGTGAAGTAAAACCTTGAAACACGGAGGAACGGAGGCAGCGGAGAAAAACAGGTCATCATCCACCCTGACGTTTGCGCCGCCGGGGACCGGCAAAGTGTGGTAAGTCAGACCGCGTCCGTCCGGCATGTATCCAAGCCGCACATAGAGCCGCTGTGCTGGTCCGTAATCAGCGTATAGCCCAACGCCCAGACCAATTTGCTTATGCCCGCGCAGCCGAGCCCGATCTTCCAGCGCAGCAATGATTCGAGTGGCAACACCTTGTCCGCGCCGAGGCTCGGCAACCACTAGGTCCTGAATCTCTGGAATGCCAAGTTCACGAAAGGGCGAATACCCAGAAAGCCAGAGCAACGAACCATAGCCGAGAAAATGCGTTCCTTCCACAGCCAAGAGCACGATGCGCCGGCCATCAAGATGCTCGGCGAGGCGCTGATTCCATTTCTGGAAACCGCCATTCCAGGCCACGCCTCCCGCGGTGGCGACGATGCGTGGAAGATCATCGGCGCTCAGTTCGCGAAGTTCATCCATGGTTCGCCTTTCTGCCGAAGCGTACAACGAAATGAAACGCCAGGCAAAACAGATTTGACCGTTAAAGGCCACGCAGAGGCTATATAATCCCGCCGGTCACAACTCCCGCTTTATGAGGTCTACTAGTATGCGTCGTATTCTGCTTAGTCTGGTTTCCGGTCTTTGCTTCTTCGCTGTTACCGCGTTCGCCCAATCGGGCCCCTGCAAGATCACCGACCACACGGAATACTCCAAGAAGATCAAGGAATTCACTACAGAGCCGGTCTTCTCGACCGAACTGGTGGACCATCTGCCTCTGAGTTCCTGCGTGCCGGCCCCGGACGCCTTTCTCCACCACATTGTGGGCGCGCCTGACGTGCTGGATTACACCAAGGACATCAACGCCTACATGCGCCTGCTAGCCAGCAAGAGCCCGCGAGTGAAGGTGTGGAGCATCGGCATGTCAGAAGAGGGGCGCGAGATGCTGGTGGTGGCGGTGAGCGACGAAGCGAACCTCGCTAAACTCGATCGCTATAAAGAAATTACGGCGCGTCTGGCTGATCCTCGCGGCCTCAGCGAAGCCGATGCGCAGAAACTGATTGCCGAAGGCAAGCCGATCTACTGGGCTGACGGCAGCATCCATTCGCCGGAGACCGGAGCGCCGGAGATGCTAATGGAGCTGGCGTATCGTCTGGCCGTCGAAGACACGCCGTTCATACAAAAAATCCGCAAAGACGCCATTGTGTTGATTACGCCCATCGTCGAGGTCGACGGGCATGACCGGATGGTCGACATCTACATGCAGCACAAGAAGCATCCTGACCAGCCGCCGTATCCGCTGGTCTGGTGGGGGCATTACGTTGCGCATGACAACAACCGCGACAATCTGGGTATCAGCCTGGCGCTCTCGCGCAACATGATCAAGACTTTTCTCGACTGGCATCCCACGGTCATGCATGATCTTCATGAGTCGGTGCCGTATCTCTACATCATGACCGGCACCGGGCCGTACAACGCATGGCTCGATCCCATCGTCATCAGCGAATGGCAGGAGATGGCCTATCACGAGATCGAGGAGATGACCAAGCGCGGCGTGATCGGCGTGTGGACACACGGCTTTTACGACGGTTGGGCGCCGAACTACCTGCTCTCGATCGCGAACAACCACAACTCCATCGGCCGTTTCTATGAGACGTTCGGCAACGGCGGAGCAGACACGCGCATACGCACGCTGCGCCCGCCAGACACCAGCCGCGAATGGTATCGGCCCAATCCTCCGCTGGCCAAGGTGAAATGGTCAGCGCGTAACAATATCAATATGCAACAGAGCGCCATTTTGTTCGGCATGAACAATCTGGCCAGCAACGGCCAGAAATTTCTAAACAACTTCTACATGAAGAGCAAGCGCTCGGTGGAGAAAGCCCGCACGGAAGGTCCGGCGGCATGGGTGTTTCCGGCCGACGATCCGCGCCCCGGCGAGCAGGCGCGCTTCCTGAACCTGCTGCAGGTGCAGGGCGTTGAAGTCCACCGGACAGAAAAAGAAATCCGTCTGCCCGCAACAGAGAGCAAGGGAGAGGGTCCAGGCAGGGCGGCTGGGGCCAGAGTAGCACAACCGGACAAGAGTGACGCCGCGAAGGAAGACAAGAAGCCGGCAGAAACCGTCATACCTGCTGGCAGCTATGTGGTTCGCATGGACCAGCCTTACAGCCGTCTGGCGGACATGGTACTGGACACGCAGTATTACAGTTCACGGGACCCTCGCTCCTATGACGATACCGGCTGGACGCTGGGAGCGTTGCGCAACGTGAAAACCATTCGCGCCATGGAGACCGAGGTCCTTGATGCCCCCATGCAAAAAATAGGCAAGCTTGAGCCGGCGGGCGCGATTGACGGTACCGGCAAGACCTTCCTGATCCAGCACAACACTGACAATACTCTGGTCACGCTGCGCTTTCGCCTGGCCAGCACGCCCATGGAAGCGGCGGAAGACGCTTTTGAGGCCGACGGCATCAAGTTCAAGGCGGGAACGTTTGTGCTGAAAAACGCCGATCGCGCGCAACTGGAAAAGGCCGCCAAAGAACTGGGGTTGCGAGTCCACGCCACAAATGCGGAAGTAAAGGTTGCGACGCATCCGCTGGCCGTGCCGCACATTGGGATCGTGCACAACTGGCAGAACACGCAGAATGACGGCTGGTTCCGTCTGGCTTTTGAAGAGCAGAAGGTGCCGTACTCTTACGTCGCCGATACCTGGCTGCGCGAAACGCAAAACCTGCGCGAGAAGCTCGACGTCATCATTCTGCCGCCCATGGGTGGCGGCGGGCCTGCCGGACTGAGCGCCATGCTGCGCGGACTGCCCATGCGCGGCAAACCCTTGCCCTGGAAAAACAGCGACGATACTCCCAACTTTACGGCCCCCGGACTCGATTCCACTGAGGACATCCGCGGAGGCTTGGGCTATCAGGGTCTGGCCAACCTGGAACGTTTTGTGCGTGAAGGCGGGCTGCTGATTGCCGTGCAGACGAGCGCTTCGCTTCCCGTGGCCGGGGGAATGACGGACATGGTCAACGTAGCCGAAGCCCGCGCAATGCAGGCGCCGGGCAGCGTGGTGCTCTCCAACATCGATGACAAGAAGAGCCCGATCACCTACGGCTACGATGACAAGCTCTATATTTATTTCCGCCAGGGCCCGGTGATTACCGTAGGCGGGATTGGCGGGGGGCCCGGTGGTGGTGGAGGAGGCGGGCCGGAAGAAGGCCCGGGCGCACGCTCCAGCGGGCGCGGTTCAGCCAGCGATCCTGACGTGATCCAGGGCCGTAAGTATGCCGCGCCGGAAAGACCGGTGAAACGCAGCCCACGCGAACAGGAACTCTATGTGCCGGAAGATCTGACCGAGGCGGCCCGTTGGGCGCTTCCGCCTAAAGACCAGCAGCCGCGTGTGGTGCTCCGTTTTGCCGCCGACAAAGACTTGTTGCTGAGCGGCATGATCACCGGCGGCAACGAGATTGCCGAAAAGCCGGCGGTCGTGGACGTTCCCCACGGCAAGGGACACGTACTGCTCTTCGCCAACAATCCCATGTGGCGCAATGAGACCATGGGCAGCTTCTTCCTGGTGTTTAACGCCGTGATGAATTACGACCATCTGGATGCCGGAAGATCAGCGAGCGCGCAGGGCACGTCAGCGACAGCGGCCGCCGGCGACGAGGAAGAAGAGGACTGATCAAGGCTTCGAAAGTTAGCGGCGAGGCCGGCTTGCGCGCCGAACCGCCTGCTGGAGAGCTTATTGACTGTCCTTGGAAACCACCGTCGAGCAAGTGGAGCGCAACGATACTATTGCACGGCGTCGCCTGGCTCCCAGCGCCAGCGTTTCTTCTTGGCGTCCCACCAGACGGCGGAGTCCATGACCTGGGCTTCCAGGGCCTTGATGACGAAGATGGGCGGCTTCTTCTTGCTGATCAGCATACGTCCGACTTCAAGTGAATCGAAGGGAACGTTGATCAGGACGAACTTACCCTTGGGCGTCGCGGCACGCCACGCCTCTTTGCCGCTGCCGAAAATCACCAGTAGATGATGATTGTGCTGGGGGTCGGCGCCAAGAGACGAAGTGACCCGTGGATTGCCGAAGCCAAAATAGGCGTGGTAGGGATCAGCCACCTCGTACTTAAACGCGAACGAATCAGGCAAAGGCTCTTTGCTGTTGGCGACGATGGCCACGTCTTCCACTCCGTCGCCGTCAAAGTCGGCGGTGATCAGCGGCGTGGGAAATTTTGCCGGCACCGTGAAGGTGGCCCCGAATTGCTGCTTCACGACTGCTGCCAGTTGGGCCGCATCATCATTTGGTGCGGGAGCAGCAGCCGGCTGGTTGACTTGCGGCGACTGCGCAGCCGCTACGCACGCGGCCAGGAACAACACCTTGCCCAGAAACTTCATGAGCAAAGTCTACCGCCTTTTTTGTTGAAATGCGCCGGGAATTAGAGATTCGCATCCTGCTCGACAACCCGCGCCAGGCGCTGTTTGCGGTTGATCCAGGCAAACCAAATAGTCACGCTGGTTGCAGAAGCCAGCGCGGCGAACAACAGCACCACAACGGGCAGCGGAAGATAGAAGTACATGCTGAGAATCCAGAGAATGAGTAATACCAGCAGAGTCCACATAATTTGCCTAATCCGTAAGCTGCGCCAGTAAATTCGGCGCAAGTCTTCAGCTTCTTAGGATGGGAGTTGCGGGCGGCGAGTTTGCTCTAAGGCGAATCATCTACTCGATTTTTACCTGCAACCGAACGTTGACGGTCTTTTGTCTATCGTCGACCTGCTCAAAGGTCATCCACGTCCACTTGTGGCCGGGGACTTTCAGCAGTGTGTGGGCCAGGAACTGCTGGACGTAAGTGGTGTCATAGGGTTCGCCTTCGCCCAGTTTCCAGCCTTGCGCCAGCTTGCGCACCTGCTCCGGCTCCACGCCCTCAATTTCCAGCTTGCCCATGTGATAAAGATCGCCTTCTTTGACCTCAAAAGTGTATGCCACGGTGTTCGCGCTGAAGGCAGGCACCGGATTGATGGTCACGCCTTCCCGTCCAAACTTGCCGAAGAGCTTGCGCACCTGCGCCAGGTCGCGGTCCAGTTGCGGAGCGTTGACCGGCTCCCCGGTCTTGATGGTGACGCTCTTTGAGAGTTCATCGCTGGAAATCAGCGTGTTGCCCGACCAGCTATGGCCGGCAAGCCGGTATTGGTCGCCCTCACTGACAGAGACTTCCACCGTGACCAGGTCTTTGTCGTCAACCCTGGGCTTGATTTCAGCGACCGCGAACTTGAGGTAACCGTGTTGCCGGTAAATCGGGACCAGGTTCTTTTCCAGTACTTTTGCCACGTCGCTGCGCAGATAAACAGTGCCTCTCAGCGGCGCCACAGACTTTGCCCACTGCTCCGGCAG
>JBGPZS010000590.1:0-2350 GCA_041493865.1 Terriglobia bacterium | reverse complement strand
CTCTGCCCGGCGACCCTCTGCGCACGTTCATCGATACCACGGCGGAAGTGCAGCGCTCCATGGGCTTTCAGAACGAGAAAGACCACCCGGAAGTTGCGCCGTCACAATTTGAAATCAATTATGGCTATGGTGAAGTCGTTGCCGCTGCCGACCAGATCCAGCTCTACAAACTGATCTGCCGCCAGGTGGCCACCCGCATGGGTTTCACCGCCAGCTTCTTGCCCAAGCCGGTGGTGGGCGTGAACGGCAGCGGGATGCACACCAACGTCTCCATCAGCAAGGGCGGCAAGAACCTGTTCTGGGACCCCAAGGGCGATGAAAAACTCAGCAAGCTGGGCTGGGAGTTTGTGGACCGCATCCTGACCCACGGCAACGACATATGCCTGCTGCTCAACCCTAGCGTGAACGCTTATCGCCGGCTGGACCCGCACTTTGAAGCGCCCAACCAGATCAAGGCGTCGCCCGTGGACCGCGGGTCAATGATTCGCATCCCCATCGGCAATGAGAAGAGCATGCGCGTGGAGGTCCGCTCCGTGGCCCCAGACGCCAATGCTTACATGGTGATGTTTTCCGTATTCAAGACCGGCATCCAGGGCGACACGTCCAAGATCAAGAACCTGCGCCAGGCGGAACGCTACCTGCCGGACAACATCTATACGGCGATTGACAACTTCAAGCAGGCCGGCTGGACCAGCAAACTCTTCGGTGACGACGTGAAGCAGCGCTACGTGGAGTTGAAACAGGCCTCGGCTGACCGCTGCCCGCGCCTGCTGGGGACATTTGTGAAAGCCCCTGAGGTGCAATACCACCACGACGTCTACAACCAGTTCTTGTGGAACCTGTTCTAGATGAGGACGCGCGCCGGAAAATCGGCGCGCCTCAACTTGTCATCGTGAGCGACCGGCGAATGCCGGGAACCGAACGATCCAGAACAGGCGCAGCCTCTCCTTGCCCTGTCCCGACCGGAAGGAGGGAACCCTATGGATTCCGGGTTCCCTTTCCGCGTGAATAGCGGTCAGACTATTACTTTTTTCTCGTCAATTTTGACGATTTCGGGATCATATTTGGTAATTCTTGGCTCGATCATTCCCATACCTAAAGGACTTACGCGGCTCATACTAAGATTGGCATGGCTAGAATCCAATTAGTGTTTGGCCGAAACTTCCGCGGGCAAATCTTTCTTGCTCCATTCGATGAACGAAGCGTCATACATGCTGGGGTTGTAGCCGAGATATTTCGCTACAAAATAATCAAATGATGACTGCATTCCCGTCCGGCAATAAGTAACCAGTGGCCGGTCTGCCGCGGCGTTCATCTCCATGTACATGCGCCGCAGCTCCGTTTCCGGGCGCAACACCGGGTTTTCCCGGCTCACAAGCATGTCCATCCAATACAGGCTTCTGGCGCCGGGAATGTGTCCGGCGGTGGCCACATCTTCTGAAAGCTGCTCGCCGGTAAATTCTTTCGCCGGCCGGGCATCCACCAGCGTGATTGTCCCCGGCTTTTTCTGTAGGTTGCGCATGGCGGCGGTGTCAACCAGGATTTCCGGTCGTGGTGAAACTGTAAGCTTGACTGGTGTGACGGCCGGAGTTTCTGTAGAGAGCGGCCTGCCCTCGTTCTTCCACTTTTCAATGCCGCCATCAAGCAGAGATGCCCGCTGAGCCACGCCCAAGTAGTCCAATGTGAAGTAAGCGCGCGCCGCCAGCAGGTTCGATCGTTCCCCGTAGATCACCACATGCGCGTTGAGGCTGACGCCGGCGGCGGCAAAGGTCCGCTGCAACGTCTCCACCGGCGGAAGCTCATTGGGAATGCCTTCGCGTGTTACCGCGATCTCACTGAGTTTGATCTGCCGCGCGCCCGGTATATGACCCTTCGCATAAAACTCCGGTGTTGAGTTAATGCAAAGCACCACCAGGTCTGGATCCTTCAGGTGCTCCGCCAGCCACTCGGTTGTGACCAGCATCTCCGGACGCAGCTTCGGCGCTGGACTGGCTTGCCCACTGAGCAGCGAAGCGGTCAGGATCGTGGCCAGGCCCGCCAGCGTGATTGTCCGGAAAAGCATCTTTTGTACTCCTGCTCTCAGCGCAGAGACTTGCCTTCAACTACCGGCAGCATGTTCACGTGACTCCATTGGTGAATGGAGCCATCAAACATGGCGGCGTCATAGCCCAGATATTTGGCAATGAAATAATCGTGAGAAGCTTGCAGGCCGATCTCACAATAGGTAACCAGTTTTTGCCCAGGAGTAATGCCGCGCGCCGCAAACAGCTCTCTCAGTTTGTCCGGGGAAAGAAAAACCGGATTGTTCTTGGCGTCCACCAGCGTCTCCTGCCAATAAACAAGCACTGCG
>JBGPZS010000559.1:0-2675 GCA_041493865.1 Terriglobia bacterium | reverse complement strand
GTCCACAAAATATCCGCGCACCGTCAGCTCCGGAATCTCTGACTGCAGGAACTCCAGCGCGCGGTGCAGGTCATTCCGGTGATTTTCCGCTTCTCTCGCGGGGTCGTTCTCAAACGCGGCCAGTCCGCCATACGCGCCGCAATCGGAGTGGAGCATCAGGATCACTGTTTTCGTGCCGTGCAGGCGCATGGATTTGCGGACCTGTTCCAGCACGAACTGGCGGTCCGATTCCCTGTCGTCTCCGGCCAGGCACTTGGCGCCCCCGGCAACCAGAATGGGGTCAAAATATTTCACGCCGATACGCTTCGTCAGTTTGTGCAGCACCAAATCAAAACGATGGTCAAAACACCAGACGATCGCAGCGTCACTGGTGTATCTTTCCCGCGGAGAGTCGAAATGGAAGATTTTGCGAATGGGGCACCTCGCACCGTTGATCATTATAGTCGGAAGGGTGAACGCCAGTGGTAAGAATCGGTCAAAAATCATCGCCACGAATGACCTGGACCCTGTGCAACACGTGCAGAAACCAGGAATCCCGCCGCGAAACGATTCTTTCTCGCCGTATACTCTCTTTCAGTTCTCCGGAGAAACCATGAATCGTGCCCGACGTTGGATGAAGTCCCCGCTTGCCGCCTTGATTCTTAGCTTAATCGTTGCCGTCCCCGCCGCCGCTTCCAGCGTTACCTTCAAAATCACGCTGCCGGAAACACAGCAGCAGCCGCTGACGGGGCGGCTGTTTGTGATCATCGCCCGAGCCAATGATCCCGAGCCGCGATTGCAGGTCGGCGGGTGGCGGTCGCGGACCCAGATGATTGCGATTGACGTGCAGGGCCTGCAGCCGGGAGGCGCGGCCACGCTTGACGCTCTTACGCTTGGCTATCCTTATAGGTCGGTGCGTGAACTTCCTCCCGGCGACTATTACGTCCAGGCGCTGCTCAACGTTTATACCCGGTTCCAGCGTTCTGACGGCAACACCATCTGGGCCCACATGGACCAGTGGGAAGGGCAGCAGTTCAACAAGTCTCCGGGAAACCTCTTTAGCGATGCCGGCTATTTCCATCTTGATCCGCTCACCGGTTACGAGATCAGGCTCGCCCTGAACCACAAGATTCCCACGCCGCTTCCGCCGGGCGATACCCAGTATGTGAAGCACATCAAGATACAGAGCAAGCTGCTCACGCAGTTCTGGGGACAGCCTGTCTATCTGGGAGCCACCGTGCTGCTGCCGGAAGGCTATGAAGCGCACCCCACCGCGCACTATCCGGTGCTCTATGAGCAGGGGCACTTCAGCCTGCGCGCGCCGCTCGGCTTTGCCACAGAGCAATCCCCGGCGGACCTGCCCGTGCGTGAAGGCCGCATCTCCGGGCCGGAGTTGTACAAGCGCTGGAGTTCGGCAGGCTTTCCGCGCATGATCGCCGTCACCTTCCAGCACCCGACGGTCTACTTTGACGATTCCTACGCCGTGAATTCCGCCAACAACGGTCCTTATGGCGATGCAATCATGAATGAACTGATTCCGTACGTTGAGGAACACTTCCGCATCATCCGCCAGCCGTATGCGCGCGTCTTGTCAGGCGGGTCGACGGGCGGCTGGGAGTCACTGGCGCTGCAGGTCCTGCACCCGGATTTCTTCGGCGGAACATGGACTTTCTATCCTGACCCGGTCGACTTCAGCCGTTACCAGTTGGTTGATATCTATAAAGATAACAATGCTTTCCTCGCGCCCACCTATGATCCGCCTATCCCGGAGCGCCCCATGTCGCGGACGGCGGAGGGGCAGGCGGACGTAACCATGCGGCAGATGAGCCAACTGGAAGACGTTCTGGGCGCGCACGGACGCTCCGGGCAGCAGCTTGAAGCCTGGGAGGCCGTCTATGGCCCCGTAGGAACGGACGGCTATCCCAAGCCGCTCTGGGACAAAACAATCGGCAAGATTGACCGGACGGTTGCCGCTTACATGCGCGACCACGGATACGACCTGCGCTATTACCTGGAACAGAACTGGCCCAGGATCGGCCCAAAGCTGGTGGGCAAGCTGCATATCTACTGCGGCGATATGGACAATTTCTACCTGAACCTGGCGGTGTACAAGCTGGAAGATTTTCTCAATCGCACCAGCAATCCAGCGTACGGCGGATCTTTTGAATATGGCCGGCCGATGAAAGGCCACGGCTGGACGCCCCTGAACCAGGCACAATTGCTCAGCGTGATGGCGAACCACATTACGCTCAATGCACCGGCAGGCGCGGATGGGAGCTGGAAGTATTGAACAGAGTTCGCCGCAGATTGGCGCAGATGAAACGCAGACCGGAAGCGAAGATGGCTTGGCGATTTGCGTTGATGGTTCTCATTGCAGCGGGAGTAGCCTGCGCACAAACGCTTCAGCCGGGCTCGCCTCTCCCTCAGATCCAAGGCACGTCACTGGAGGATAAGGAAATCACTCTGCCAGACGCTGCAGCCGGCAAAGTGACTCTCTTGATCATCACCTTCAGCAAGGCGGCAGGTGAGCGGGGCCGCGGATGGAGTGATCCTTTCTTCAAGGACTACCCGCAAGACGACAAGATCACGAGCTACGCAGTTGCGATGCTCGAAGATGTGCCCGGGCTACTGCGTGGAATGGTACGCAGCGGCATCAAGCGTGGCGTACCCCCATCCATGCGGCGCCGGTTCCTTAC
>JBGPZS010000007.1:0-21645 GCA_041493865.1 Terriglobia bacterium | reverse complement strand
GGTTCTCTGGAAGAAGTAGGTCGCGGGGCATTTGAACTGCGGTTTACGGATAGGTAGCTCGAAGCGATTTTCAGCTACCGCCTGCATACAGAATTACCGTACTTCCTTCCGGCCGCGCCACTCTTTGCGCTATGCCCGTAGTACAATCGGGATATTCAGGCTAACTAGACACTCTGCAACTTGACTGTCTATGTGTGCCTATACCAAGTTCACCCCAGGTAATTTTGTGGAGACAAACTATGACGTGTTCGCGCCACCATTCTCAATACGTGTACAGCGCCTCCGCTTATGCGCTGGCAGCTGAATTTGAAAGACCTAAGAAACATAGCTTAGTACCGCAAGCGTCCGTTGTTTTGGCTGGCCACGGAGGTCACGGGTCGCAGCGTATTCCCGGCCAAAAAATCGATGGCCTCATTTCTTTTAAGGAGGCATATTCTGAAGTGGGTGGCAGTTACGATGATTGCCACGGCATCCACACCACCCATGCCTGGTCCGTGATTGAGGGCGTGAATGTCGCGGATATGCTGACCGCAGATCGCGTCGTCTCGCGTGTCGCGGTCTATTATTCCGCGGATGACAAGGGCGAAGCCAGTTATGACTTCACCGGAAGTTATTTTGAGAATCTGAAGATTGCCGGCTACCCGATCGATGTAAAATTGGACACTCACTCCTTCCATGAGCATGATACATACGGAAAACTTGCCCGGGCCCACAAGGCGGGGAAGTGCGACAAGTTGCTGCTGGGCGCCGGTCTATGCAATGCTAGCGCCGGTGAATTGAAGCGGTTGGAAGGCAATTACCATGCTCTTACGGGCATGTCCAAGATGGTGGAAGAATGGAAGAAAAAGGACCGGCCGGCAGACCGAGGCAGTTACAGGCTTTCCGCCGCCAATCACCTCGATCTGGCGCAACAGACCGGAAAGACAGAATTGGAAGGCTACGGGTCCTTTATCTGCATTCCCAAATTTGGTGTAATCCGGCTGGCGGAGATAGTCGTTCACAAGCACTCACGCAGCCTGAAGATGTTTCGCGTACAAATGTGCTCGTCAGGGCATGGCACCGCAGAGGGCAGTTCAACCTCGGGCAGCGGCGGAACGACCGGTACAGGATAGCCAAGACCCTTGCACTTGCTGCGTTACTGTTCACCTTCGGCTGCAAGGGCAATCAGCGGGCCTCTCTTGATCAGCAGTATACAGAGGCCCGTCGCCTGTTTCAGCAGGGATATACTGACCAATCCCAGAATTCCACTGAGCACGGGGACCACGATTCCGCAAACTTTCCCGATCTGAACTGGAAGTTTCGTATTCTCCAGGCGGAAATCCATATTCGCAAAAACAAACCCGAGAAAGCGCTGGAACTTCTCCTTTCCTCTCCTCCTGCCCCCGTTTCCAATGACGTCCTGTGGCGCCGCAAACTCCTGCAGGCTTTGGCTACTTGTCAGATCCACTCCTTCGCTGATGCAAATCAATATTTCTCTGACGCGGAACACCTGGCAGGCGAACAAAATGACCTGCGCGCGGAACTCGCCTTCTTCCGCGGTCGTTGTGCAGTGGCAAAGGGTGACCTCGGAACGGCCGAACTATTGTTTCGGCGAGCCTTGGCAGCCTCTTCGGTGGACGGTTTTGTTCGCGCGTGGTCCTCGGCCAATCTGGGTTTGTGCGCGAAGCTCTCGCGCCACTTTGAAGATGCCGCTGATTGGTATGTCCAGGCACAATCCGCGTTTGCCACCTTAAAAGCGCCGCCACTGGAACAAACCATGTTAGGGAACTTGGGCTATGTTTATTTCGAATTGCACGACTTGCCCAAAGCCAAAGAGAGCACTGAAAAAGCTGCCGGAATGGCAGAGGCATTAAAGCTCCTTCCTGATCAGCAAAGTTGGTTGCTCGATCTGGGACGCGTTCAGCAGGCCCTGGGGCAGATAGGCGAGGCTGAAGAATCTTACAAAAAGGCCCTCTCTATTCTTATGCCGCCAGGCAGCCCTGCAATCGCTATAAACTGCCTGAACAATCTGACTAATCTCGAACTCGCTCGGGGAAGAGTAGCTTCAGCAGAAAAATATCACCAGGCAGCGCTTGAGCTGCACCCCGAAGGCGAGCGTTTGCTCTTCTGGCAAATGGACGACACGGCCATAGCTGAGGCGCATGGCAAGCATGAAGTCGCAGAAGCTGCCTTACTTAAGTTGCTCGAACAAGTGAACAGTCCAAAAGCATCTGATGAACAACCGGACTACCGTTTGATTTGGCTCATTCAAGCCAAGCTCGCACATGTGTATGCTGCAGAAAAAAAGGACCAAGATGCGGACCTCTGGTTTCAACGCAGCATAGCAACGATCAAGCAGGCGGCTGACACCATGAAACACGCACAATTTAGTGCGGCCATCCTCGGCAACATGCCGGTGTTCGATGACTATGTCGCCTTCTTGATCAGTCATGGAGAAGAGGTTAAAGCGCTACAGGTCGCGCAGAGCGGCCGGGCAAGAACGCTGGCGCAAGGCCTGGGGTTCTCATCAAAACAAGGAGACCCAAAAATCTGGCTAGCCAAAATTCAGGCATTCCTCCGTCCGCAGAAAGCAGTGGTCCTTTCTTATTTTGCCTCGCAGAAAGAATGCTATCTGTGGACTATTACCCCTAATCAAATAAAGCTTTCAACCCTTGGTATTGCAGGTCCTGATCTGGACAACTTGATTGACGACTATAGGCGGGAGATCAAGCTGCATGTTGGCATGGATGCAAGCCCCGCCGCGAAAAAGCTGTTCCAGGTGCTTGTGCGGCCGGCAAGTGACCTGATACCTAAAGACTCGCACGTCATCATCGTGGCCGACAGCAAAATCTACAGCGTCAATTTCGAGACGTTGATTGCCATGCAAGGCGAACAGCATTATTGGATTGACGATGTCTCGTTGCAAAACGCCAGCTCCATCGATCTGTTGATGGCGGGTAACCGGAAAAAGACAACCTCGGCCAAAGGGCTGCTGTTGATCGGGGCTTCCGTCCAGGTCGATCCCAATTTCCCTGAGCTGCCGAATGCTACAAAAGAGATGGACAGCGTGAGTAAACATTTTGGCACCGGCGAGATAAAGAGATTTTCCGGCAAGGATGCGCGCCCCAGCGCATATTTCTCAAGCTCGCCGGGGAATTACAGGTACATCTACTTTGCCACGCACGGCAAGTCAAATGCCGTTGACGCGCTGGATTCGGCGATCATCCTCTCACCTGATACTGATGGTAGCTTTAAGCTTTTTGCCCGGGACATCATCAACGACAAGCTGCACCTCAACGCCGATTTGGTGACCATATCGGCTTGCGAGGGAGCAGGGACCAACGTCCAGTCATTGGAAGGACTGCTGGGCCTGGAGTGGGCATTCATGCGTGCGGGGGCACATCAGGTGGTCGCTGCCCTCTGGAATGTGGATGACGCCGCCACACCCGGCTTGATGGATGACTTTTATGGCCAGCTCAAGCAGGGTAAGAGCGCTGCGGATGCTCTGCGCCACGCCAAACTCGCCATGCTCCACGCCGGCGGCATTCACGCTACTCCTTATTATTGGGCGGCCCTTCAGCTATACACCCGGTCCTGAACGTTCGTGCTCCGGCTGCTGCCACACCGCCTATTCGATATTGACTGAACTGTGGCCCACGTTCACGGGTACCGCTTTCTGCCGAGAGTTCCGCAGACCTGCATCCGTTACGCGCAGCGTTGCCGGAGTGCCCGTTAGATGCCGCACAATCACGTTGAGCAAAATTCCCTTGCCCGTCACCCCTGCCGTATTGGGCTGGCGAGTGGTGAAGATCGTGGCCAGTCCACTCTCTTTGTCAATCCGTTGAATGATGGCCACCTCCTGCGTTCCCCCGGAAAGAAAATCGCCATTGCGCACATCTTCCACCGCGAGCGCTTGCGGGTCATATTTGAGGATCAGTGACGCGGAAAACAGGTCCTCAACCTTTTCCAGCTTCACCTGCACCATGGTAGTGTCGCCCGGCTTGATCTTCGCGTTGTCCGGGTCGAGCGTCAGCGTTGCCTGTGCGCTCTCGGACTGGCTGTCTCCGCCTCCTCCACTCACCACTACTTCACCTTGGGCCTTATTGCCCTGACCGCCTGGGTCTGGAAGCGGTGACAGAACGTCTTCTCTTTGCCGCAAAGTCATTTCCTGGTCGGTCCCCACGCTGAGCGCGCTCAAACTCTCGCTGGTGAGCTCGCGCATGCGGACCAGCCGGGGATGAATCACGATCAGCACTTCGTTCTCTGTGTTGGTGATGTCTTCTCCGGAAAACAGATAACGCAGCAACGGCAAGCGGGATAGTCCCGGCCATCCCGAGACGGACTTACTCTGCGACCGCTCCGCCAGGCCGCCTAGAATGCTGACCTCGCCTTCCTGCAGGCGGATTTCGTGGTCGATGCGCCGCTGGCTGATGATCGGCTGTTCCACGCCCCCAATGTTGACTTGTCCGTTGAGCGAGGACACTTCCACTCCCAGCTTCATGCTCACGGAGTGGTCAGGATGAACATGGGGTAGCAGATCGATGTTCACTCCAACGTCAATGTACTGAAATTGTGTATTGATCACCGGACCTGCTCCGCTCGCCACTGAGAACGAACCCGTAGCCACCGGGATGCGATCGCCCACGCGCAAGCGGGCGGATTCGCCGTCGCTCACCCGCACCTCCGGGTTCTGGATGATCTTGGTGCTGCTGTCACTCATCAGCGCCGCCGCCACCACGCTGGGGATGGAGAGATTGAAGTCTCCCTGCGAAATCTGCCCCAGCTTGTCCAGCGCCACGCTTCCCAGCGGCCCCAGAGGGCTAACCGGGTTGAAAGCAAGCGTGGTCCGGCTGCCCGGCTGAATGCCCAGGCTGCGCGCCCGGTCGCGACGCACTTGCAGCACTGAAATCTGGATCACCACCTCGGGCTTGCCGCGGTCGCTGTCTTGGATCAGTCTTGTCGCTAGCAGGATTTTGGCTGGCGTGTCTCGAATCAGAATGGCGTTGTCCCGGGGCACGGCCTGCACGTGGCGCAACTCCAGCATCTGTTGCAGGCTGGTGGTGATCTCGGTGATCTCCTGCGGCGACTGCGTGTGCTGCAGATAGATCTTCTTGAGCACCTGCTCTTCCTGCTCTTTGCGCTTGCCAGGTGTATCAGGCAGTACAAGAATAATATTGCTGGAAACCGGCTTCCAGAACGCTTTGCCTTCCACGCACGCCACGTTCAGCGCCTGTTGGATGGTCACGTTGATCAGGTCGACATTGACCTTCTTCTCCTGAAAGTCAGGATCGAAGATTACGTTCACGCCGGCAAGTTTCCCAATGGTCTTGAAGACCATGCGGGCGTCCGCGCTCATCTTCAAACTCACGGGCTCCCTGGACAATGGCGCGAGCGCCGGAGGCGTGTCCATCAGGCCGGCTTTGTCCGGCATGACGATTGTCGCGGGTTGCGCGGCATTGGCAGATAGTTGCGGGACCGAGGGCGCAACACCGGTCTGGGAGGATTGTGCCGGCGGAGCTTGCGGCTGCGCGGCGGCCAGAAGCCGCTGCGTGTATTCAATCTCCTGCCGCGCCACCATGCTGGAAGGATCAATGGCCAGCGCCGTCTGGAATTCAGCAAGCGCCTCCGGGTTCTGCTGTTGTTGAAGAAAATCGATGCCTCTCTTCACATGGAGCTGTGAGGCTTCAAAATGCGCCTGGTAGTTATTCATTTTGTAGCGAGCGTCCTTGGGATTCGCTTTCAGCGTCTGGTCGGAGCTTCGGACGGCCTCGTCATAGTTCTGCGCCGCTTCGGTTTTGGCTCCGCTCTGGAAGGCCTGCGGTCCCTTATGGCATCCCGCCAGGGCCACGCCAAGGGCCGCCGCGCCTGCGCACAATCTTGCTGTTTGATGTTTCATTGCACCCGCCTCAAAACTTTTTTGCCCGTCACAACCTGGGGATTTACGGTGACATCCAGGATTCAACCGGAATAAACGTCTTGTTCTTCAGGTCCAGTTTGACTACGTAAGCTCCCAGCGCGCCAATGCGTTTGGTCGCGCCAAAGCTGATGGGCGGCGTCAAGCCGGTTTGAAAGCCGTACATCGCCGCCAGTGTCGCAATGAATTTTTCCCGGCCCAAGTGCTGCCCTGACCGCCTCAGTCCTTCGATCAACACTTTTGCCGAGGCCAGTATCGCGAGCGAACGCGCCGGCTGCGCCCGCCCCAGCTTATGTTTCTCTGCCAGGGCGTTGTACTCGCCTACAGCGCCCGTTTCCAGGTCAGACGGAAGCGTCGGGAAAGACAGGAACACATGATCGTCAAACGCCGCAGCAATCTTGAGCACATCTTCGCCGGCCAGTGGTCCGGGTTGAAATACCGTGGGATTCCAATGCAGGCTGGCTGCACCGGCCAGCATCTCCGCCAGTTCACTGCCTCTGCCGAGAAAGAAAACTGTGCGCACATTCTCGCCGGAAAGCGATTCGGCAAACTGCACGGCCTCAAACTTCGAGTACTTGAGCGCCGTCACATTCGCCATGGAGACTGCCCGGCACTGGTCCATCACCAGGCCAGCCAGCTCCGCCATGCTCTCCGGATAGACCACGGCAACCTTCGTCGTAAGGTCCTTGGTGTGATCGCCGGCAAACTTTACCAGAACTCGCGCCTGTTGCGAGAGACCGGAAAGAAGATAGAAACTCTTTGACCTGCTGGCGGCGTCCTCTTCTGCGTTTGAAGCGAATGCGCCAATCGTGGGCACGCCAAGACGTTCCATCAGGTCCGCCAGGCCGGTCTCCGTGCCCGGCGCCAGAATTCCTGTCATGGCAAAGAGGTTGCTCTTGCGCACAAACTCTTCCGCCTGGCGTTCAACTTCTTCGGGCGGACCCGAAGCCTGCATCACCAGCAGCTCAAGGCGGCGCCCGTAAATGCCGCCTTGCTGGTTCAGTTCGTCGAAGTAGGCTTTGAGTAGCGCGACAGAATGCTGCCCCGAAACGGCGAGAGGGCCGCCCGCCGGAACAATCGTGCCCAGTCGAATGCTGGCCGCCGTCAGGCCGGGCTCAGATTCTTTGCCCAGTACTTTCAAATACTCAATCAGGTTATTCAAGTCTCTTGGCGAAAGCTGGTAACGCGGCATGGTGACCCCCAGGCCCTTGCCCAGAGGGTCCACGCCGTGCGTGATGGCGCGTCGCAAAGAAAGAAGGCTATAGCCCGGACGCCGGTGGCCCAGGGCATCGGTGCTTCGCAGCGGTGCGATGAGCGCATCCCAGGTGATGATGGAAGGCGTCACGCCGCCTTCAGGCCTGCCTTTGCCGTCAAACCCATGGCAGCTCGCGCACAGCATGAGTTTTCCCGGCACATGAGTCGAGCCCTCACCCAGGACCGCTTCTATCGGCCGTCCTGAAGGACTTGCGCCTTCGTTATAGATTTGTTTTCCCGCCGCCTGTGCGGGCGTCAGCTGCGCTGCGCCGGTTACCGGCAACAGGCAGCAGACGAGCACCATCTTCACAAGCGAGGTAATGTTCCAGCTCCACGCTCTCGGCATAGGCCAACCTTATATTTCCTGCTTACAATCGTGCTGTGATGTTAGTCACAATGAAGTGTTCACCCTCTCATGGGCATGTGCCCCGTCGCGGGCATGTAAGCCAGCTTGCGGCTGGGCTTGTTGCTAGTTGCCGTTGGCAGTCGCCTTGGGGTTCTTGCTCTCCGCCACCGATTGAATGGCCGCTACCAGTTTGTCAGCCGACGTCAGTCCCGACCCGTACGTCCATTCATGCCGGGCCTCGTTGCCAATCACGACGGTCGCCGTGTGGTCCTCTTTGGCGCCCATGGGCACGCCAAACGCGCGCCAGACCGGCTCCAATTGCGCCCTTGTTCCAGTGACGAACGTCCATCCCGGCTGTGCGTGAAACATCGCAGCATAGCTCTTCAGCTTTTGCGGAGTGTCCCCCTCGGGATCAACGCTGACAGAGATGAAATGGACGTTCTTTTCGCCCCGGGCCAGAAGCCTCTTCTGCACTCTGGCTATATTGGCCGTCATCGGCGAACAGATCGTGGTGCACGTGGTGAACATGAAATTCACAGCGACGATTTTGCCCTTCACCAGATCGCTGTAGAAACGTACTTTCTGGCTGTTCTGGTCCAGCACCACCGCGTCAGGAATAGCGACCTTGGTAGGACCGGCAGGGGGACTCTCTTTCGCCGTTTGCTCTTGCTGATGGTCTTGGGTGACAGGCCGCAACTGCTGCCCGCCCTGGAGTGCGCCGGCCGATCCCAAGAGCAGGCATGCGGACGTTGCCAGCGACAAACCTTTACGCGCTGTTTTCAACTTCTTCATGGCGTATTCCTCAGTGTCCTTTGGGTCGTTCCTTGGCTGCTTCCTCGGGCAACTTGGCTTCCGCATTGGCATCGCCGGTCGCTCGAATCATCATGTAAGGCAACTGGTTGGATCGGATCCGGAGTGACGGAATCTGCACCGTTGCGTAATACACGCCCTCCTTCGGAGGCGTGAAGGTAAATTGATACATGCCATCGCCCGCGGGCTCAGCGGAGAATTTCATCTGGCGAAGCCCTTCCGCCAGAAGCACGGTGATCTCCACGTCCTTAAGCCCCTCGCGCGGCTTGTCAGTGGCGGGATCAATGAGCCGGAAAGCGACCGTTGCAGGATCTCCGGGGCGCACCTGCAGGTTGTTTTTCAAGGGGCGCAGCGCTACTGGCTGGTCATTTTTTTTCTTGAGCAGCGGGTTCACATAGACGGAAAACTCAAAGCAGTGCGACATTGACGGCCCGTCAGTGTAAACCGGCACATCGTAGAAACCTGGCTTGGGCAGGCGCAGGCCCACGGAGTAAATGCCCGGTGAAGTCTCATGGATGCTACGGTCCAGCACCATGGCTGCTTTGGGTGTCTGCCCGTAGCCTTCAATGCTGAACATGGGCGCAGCCATGCCTTCCTGGTAGTAATAGATACGGCGATCGGCAGGGTTGACAACGAATGCCGCCGCGCCATCAAGTGCAGCCACCATCGGAGACGCCAGCGTGTCAGCGGGCGTTCCGGGGGGCAATTGTCCCGCGGGGAACTCGGCGGAACTGGTGTTGCTGCCGAGATTGGCCAGCGGGATCAGCCTTACGTCAGCTGTCTCGCGCGACCGCACATACAAGTAAGAGTCTGTGAAGGCCAGCGAATCCGGCGAGTGACCAACCGCGTACTCCTGCACAAACTTGTTGGCCGAGACATCGAACAACAGCACCTTGCCTTCGCTTCCGTTGGCCACAAAGCCCCAGCGCCCGTCCCGCGTGATCTGCAGCGCGGTGAATCCCGGCTTGCCCGTCAGGGTTGCAGTCATATCGTGCTTTTCCGCGGAAAGAACGGTGATCTTTCCCTCGCGGCTGGCCACATAGACGCTCCGGGACTGCGGGGAATAAACCATCGCCACGGGCGTTTTGCCCACCGGCACATCTTTCACCTTGGCCAGTTTCTGAATACTGATGATGGAAACCGAGCCATCGCCTTCGTTGGTCACATAAGCGTTTCGGTTTTCATCAAAAGAGATCTCATGGCGGCCCTTGCCCGTGGCGATGTGCGCCGCCACGGTGAAGGTGGTGGCATCGATCACAGTGACGCCGCTCTCAGCGGTTTCGTTGGAGTCGTTCCCGACCCAGAGATACCTGCCATCCGCCTGCACCACAACCCGGCCTGGCTTCTTGCCGGCTTCCAGGTCCGTCATGCGCCGGAAGGTCAACGTATCAACAACGGCAATGCGGTCGATCGACGGCATGCTGACGAACAACCGGTCGCCGCTGGGCGTCAGCACCCAGTCGCTTCCCGGAGCAGCCAGCTCCACCTGGGCATACAGCTTGCTGCTGCCAAACCCCACGCGTGGATCAATGATCTGGATGCCTGGCTCCTGGGTAAGGGCCAGCACGTAATAGGTATTCAGATCAACTTCGGGCCGGGCTGACATCTGCATTTGCAGGAATGACTGGATTTTGTCATGGCAGACCTTGGCGCCGGCAGGCTTCTCCGTCTTGTTGCCGTCAATCCATGCGGCAACGCGCATGCCCCGCATCAAGTTGCCGGTCCCATCGGTAAATTTGAACTGGACAACCGCCTGTTGGCCTTCCACCATCTCGGCGGAGCCCACTTCATTCAGGCTGACATCAAGCGGACCGTGCTTGATGATCACGTCCTTCAATGACGGCACCACGCGGAAGTCAACTTTCACGCCGGAAATTTTAGCGCTCTGCTTCCAGCCGTCGGAAACTGCCGCAGCCCCTGAAGCCGCAGTTGCGGGTGCTTCCTGTGGCTTTTGCTCAGGGGCTGCAACCTTTGCATGTAGCGGATCGTCGTCCGGCAGTGGGACTGTCTGTTTCTGCATGCCCGCCCATGCATTCAGTCCAAAAAAGAGAAAAGCGAAGAAAATAATAGTGGCGAAAAACTTTTGTCTAATCATGATTGCACCCGCATCTCGTTAGATTTTTCAAAGTTAGAAAGTGTGGGAGCAGCCCGGTTAGGCCGCTCCCACAGCTGTTTATGGCACCAGGTCGGTCGCTACTGGCGGCGGTAGGATCTTCGGAGGCGGCTGCACCCGCAGGATGCCCCAGACTCCCTTATCGAACTGCCCACTCTGGTGCGTCCGGTACAGGAAGTCGCCCGCCACTTTGAATGGCCCACCGGCTCCGCCGGAGGGGATGATGTCAAAGTGGCTTGAGGGACCTACGCCCATCTGCGCGCCTTCCCACTCCGAGAACCGGTTGTTCACAAAATCATTGTTGGACGTTGGTTGGTCCGCAATGATGGTGGAGCCCAGCACCGGCACACCAAGAACGGTGCGGCCGCTGTACGTGGCGCCTGTGAACGCGACTGGCGTGGTATAAGGCAGTTCCTCCCACACGTGTCCGTGGAGTTGGAAGATGTTGTTACGCGGATGGCCTACCGGCTGGACCAGACGCAAGCGAATGGCCTGACCGGGGGTCGCCGTGAAGATCGGGGTTTGCGGCTCGGCGGTGGTCACCGCGCCGGTGAAGAAGTTGGTGAAGGTGTTGTTCAGCACGTTGCTGAAGTCCACGTCCTTGGTGCAGAGAGGATCGCAAACGCCGTTGATCGGCGAAAACGGCGCCTCGGCTGCATAGCCCTTGCGGAACCAGTGAGGCTCGGTGCGGTAGTTGAATCCCGCCGCTCCCGTGTCTTCCGGGTCCTCTTCATGAGCAAGGATCTTCACCGGATTACCGCTCGCGTAACGCATATTCACGTCGTCTTGCAGTAACAACACGAATTCGCGGAATGTGGTGGCATCTGCCTTGGTGATGTTGGCAGAAGCCCGGCTCGTCGCGTCCACTGCCCAGGAGGAGCCTTGCGGCTCGATGATCAGGGCCCCGATGGCCCCCTTGGAAGCCTGTTTGATCGGATCAGCCGGCATCAGCGATACCGAACCGAATTCGACCGGCGTGTGGACGATCGCATTGGTGTTGGGATTGATCCAGGCAATACCCGCGTACCACTGGTAGCTTCTCTTGTGACCAGGGCTGACGGTCTGCGGCGGGTTCAAGCCGACATTGAAGCCGTCACTGTTGAGCACGTTGAGTGACAGCAGTTCAGGATGCAGTCCAACAAGGTTCGGGACCGCCACCTGGTTGGAGTTGAAGTTGTTCACGATCATGGGCAGGGTGTTGTATCCCGGCAGATCGAAAACAACGTTGGGCAGGTGGTTGCGCAGAGTAACGTTGATGCAATCACCCGCTGCGGCCCGCAGGACCAGCGGCTCAACCGGAACACCAGCCTTCAGATTGTGGGTGGTTGGGTCCAGGTCAGAAGTGCGGACATAGACGATCGCGGTGGGATCAGTTAGCGGTCCGGCTTCCGTTGTACCCTGTTCACCCTTGAGGGTTGGTGTACGCGAATTGTAGGTTAGCGTTCCACCTGGCAGTGCGCTGGCGGGAATCACCGTCACGTCAAACGTCCGCCTCGGTGCTCCCCTGGGGCAGACACTGTACTTGCTCCCTGGGGCCGGAACGGAGTTTGCGGTAACGGAGGACCCGGCAGTATCAACTGTAACAACGCCGGTATCGACGAATGTCGGATCGATCGCAGCCATCTGGGCAGGACCTCCGGCCGGAGCGGCCAGTGTCTCGTCCACAGCTTGATCGGTCGGCACCGTTAGCGTCGAATCGGTGGTGGCAGTCCCGGAATCCTGCGCCGCACTGGTAAAGGTTGAAACCGTTTTCGAGCTGGCCGTGTCTGCGGTGGTATTGAAGTCCTCAATGTTGAGTACTGTGTTCTGCTTCCCACCGTTGGTGTTGTTGGGGACTACCTGGAGGTCCGCCCGCAGCCCGTTATAAGCGCGGATGAGTCCCCACAGGCCGTTCCACTGATCATCTTCGGCAGCGCCCGGCTCATAGAGGAAGTCGGCGACACCGTTGCCCTTTACGAAGCTGGACAGCGGCGGCAGATCGAACTCCATGTGCTCGGAGATGCCCACCATCTGGCTATCGCGCCAGCCTGAGCGCGCATCGCTCGGCTCACGCAGCCAACGGGTGCCGTGCACGTGGAAGTTGTGACCTTCTTCGTGGGCTCCCACCAGCATGCGTACCTGAAGCGCGTCATCCTGATACGTCCGGAAAAGCGGAGTATACGGATCGCCGCCCCGCAGGTCGTTGGTCAGCGGAGGATAGATGCCCGGCTGTACGTTGAAGTTGGCGTCGGCACGGGTCACGTTGGAACGATAGACCTGGGCCAGATCGCCAGCAGCTCCGGCAGCCTGTTTGCCAGTGAGTGGATCGATAATGCGCAACGGGATCGGCTCGTTGCGGTAGTTGACCGTGAATGTTCCCACATCGGCCGCAGAAAGCGCTTCCGGACACGGTGGGAGAATGATCAGCCTGGACTGCGGGCACTTCACCGCCGGCTGGAGCAGAACGGTGCCGTTCGGCACGGCCGGGTTAATCGGCACTTCATCACGTGCCGGCGGGTTAACAGGAATATTGTTTGCCGTGTACGCCAGTTGGTAGTCCTGGAACTCCATCATGAACTCACGATAGCTAAGGTTGGAATGCACTGTGTCCGTGATCACGGCTTCCCATCCGGTCGGTCCGCCATCGGCGCGTGTGCCAAAAGCCAGACCCGATTCCGAATCTTTCCACGTTGACTTCTCCGGCTCAATCAGCAATCCGGCATACAGCCCGGCCTGCTGGTGGCTCGAAGGCCCAAAGTGGTCATGTGTGAAGACCGTGCGTAGCGTGCGGTCCTGAGTGTTGGGCGCAGGAACGTTATTGATCGTCCGGTCAGCGTACCAGCGCTCAACTACCGTCTGTGCTCCCAGCCCATCTGGGCCGGTAAAGAATGGATGCTGCTTGACGGCAACTGTTGCCGGTTGTCCGGGAACTGGTGTCCAGGACCCGCCGGGCTTGTTGATCGCGTTGATGCGCTCAATCACTTCGCCGGGGCTGAACGCGCCTTCTTCGTAGTTCCAGCCATTGCCCGCACCGTCGGAAGCAGTCACGTCAAACTTCACCAGGTGAATGTGCTGGCCGATTACATCGGTTGGCGTGCGCACCTGGAAATCATCCTGCTGCATTTCGTTGGGCACCAGGTTGGTAAACTTGAACGTGATGCAGTCATTACTGTTGGCACGGAAGAACAGCGGTTGTGGTGGACGCGTATGGTTGCGTGTGGGAGCTACATCTTCCCACAAAGCCGCCATACGGTGCTGTTTGTAATACCAGCCGGCTTTGTTGTAGGTCACTGGCAGTTCAATGTCCGCGCTCTTGTACAAACGGGGCACGCCCGTAGCCAGGCCATTGTCATCCACGCATGGATCAGCATACGGAGCGCCCATCTGAGCGGGCAGACCGTTGGTGATGAACGGTAGCGCCACGCCTTCCGGAGTCACGCTGGGATGCTGGCGTACCGCGTGGTAATTGATGGCCACGATTTCCGCTGCCGTCCCAAATTCCGGGAACTGCGTCGCATTGGCCGTGATGAGTGTCTTGTGGAAGTCAAGACGGTTATGGGCTTCGTTAAACGTTCCGCCGGTGATGATGTGCCGTGGCAGGCCGCCATCGAATTCCGTGAACCACGGGGGCTTCGGCGGGCGGTGCCCGGCGGTTGCTGCTACAAAGAACGGGTAACCGGGGTTGACCGCGACAGGATTGGGTAACTGTATCTGCCCTGTGGCGTTGTTCACGAATGCCGCACCGGGCATCGGCGCCATAGCGATCGTCGGTATGGGAATCAACGCCGGAATAGGCGTGCCCGCTTTGATCTCACCATCAGGCAACGCGCGGGAATTAAGGGCCGGGCGGCCGTTGGCATCTAGCTTGGTGCCTGCTTCAAACACGTCATGCGTGCGCCACAAACTCCACATGCCCTGGGCAAAATGCGGATAGAAGTGGCAATGGAAGATGGAATCGCCAACCGTCTGGTTGCGATTGCCGCCGCCGTTGTAGGTCATTTCCAGCGTGAAAGCAGCGCCGGGGCCAATGGCCTGGCTGTCATCGTAACTGGAGTTGTCACTGTTGGGTGTGTGCACCCACTGGTGAGCGTGCTGGTGATGGATGTGGTGCTCTTTCACGCCGCCGTGGAGGATCCGGAACTTCGTATGGTCTCCAATGTAGCTGTGATAGACGTTGGAAGGATCATCTGGATAAAGCGCCTTGGTGGCCTTGGGTCCTTTAATTACATTGCCCAGGGCATCGCGGGTGTTCGCGGGAATATCCACGACCATCGCCGGCTCGCCCACGGCCCATGAACTCAGGAAGGCCTCTTCATATTTGCACTCGGTGCAGTTCCACTGCGGACCCACGCCGAGGCGGTTGGCGATAACTTCAGATCCTATGCCGCCGGTACCATAGTTGATGGCGAAACCATCGACCGCGCTGTGCAACGTAAAGCCGATGCCGTCAGCGATGGGGCCTTCTCCAGGAGGAGCAGGGTTGTTCAACGGATCAAAGAACTCGGGGAATGCCTGCACCGCCCCGATTTCATCGTGATAGATGATGGTGAACTCGCGGAACGGCTGTTCCCGGTCCGGGAGCTGCGGGTTCTTGAAGAACGTGTTGGCCGGGAAACGGCCTGGCGTACCCGTTGTTCCCAGCGGCCCTGTAATCAAAGCGGTCAGGTCTGATTTGACGATTTCGTTGTTCAACAACATGTTCAGGATCGGCTGGCCGGCCTGGGGATGCCCCACAGGATAGACAGCTTCATAGTTGATCTTGGGATGAACAAGGTCCGGCTGCGTGCCCGTTGTCGCCAGTTGCAGATCGTTCTGCGTGACCTGGCTGCGATACCAGCGCGCTCCCGGGGGTTCCACGTTGATGGCGCCCAACAGCCCAGCGCTTTGCTGTCCGCCGTCGGCTTCGCCACCGATCGTGTCGGTGCTGTACATCACGTAGCCGCCTTCGTGCTGGGCAAACAGGTGGTAGATCGCTGTTCCGCCCGGGGCAACAAACGGCGTGTTGTTCTTGCCTACGTTGGATCCATCATCCGCAATGCTGGTGGTCAGCTCCATGCCGATCACATGCAGCGAGGCATTGCGTGTATTCACCTGGTCATTGTCCTTGCGGACTGGAGCCAGCAGGTTGGTGAAGGTAATGGTAATGCAGTCGCCCACATCCATGCGCAGCACCAGCGGCCGTGGCCGCTTGTCCGAACGCAGTTGAACGTTGCCGGCGGTAAGGGTGGTCCCACTGATGGGCACAACGTCGCGCTTCAGCGCAAACATCATTCCCGTGGCTTCCAATGCCCCCAGACGATTCAGAAAAAACGGCTGGTCCAGGGCCACTACTTGTGCAGTTGTTTGACGTTGACACGTCGTCGGCGGTGCGGCTTGCGCGGTTGCCAGCAGCGGCAACATCATTGCGATCAGCAACGCAATAAGCCAAAGCCGAAGAGTGTATCGCGAGCCAATAAGCGACATAGCTCCTCCGGAACTTGCAGCAAGGCAAGTTTTAGTTGTGGTTTGTTATGTTTTGCGGATCCTAGGAAGCAGCTCTGCAACTGGCCTGTTGGGCCAGGCCAAAAACTATCTAAGTTGCAAGCAGGAGGCGTCTGGTGTACATCTGCGCCTTTATCTTCCCTGGCGAAAAACCAGCAGCTATTTGTAGAGAGAGCAAAAGCAGAGTAGCACAATTGAAATTGTTGTCAACAACTTTTTGACGGCACTTCATTTTTTTGAGTACGCTCGTTCTATTTGGGAACGCACCTCACTCGTGGCCCTTCGTGCGCGCGCTGCAACTCAAATTGCGTCAATCACTTCGTTGCGCTAATTTCATAAAGCGGGGAGCACGGATTGGCTCGAAGGAGAGTAAGAGCCCAATCTCGCTTTCCTTCACCGCAACTCCCCTTATTGATTTTATTTTGAACCGGGGGGTTGGTTGCAGATTTCTTTGCCAAATTTTGTTTTTGGTAGGCGCCAAAGGCCCTGTTCACCGGCGGGGCAGAGACTGGCACCGATGTAGTTCCATGATTGAAGCGAGCAAGTGCGAAAGTGTTCAGGCAGATCGCCCGTAAAAAAAGAGGACCTCTCAATAGCAGGAGTGTTCCAAAAAAAAGTTCCGGGACAAACCATGGCTCGCAGCCGGGATCCGCTCTCCACGGCAACAAGTCTTGGCTTCTTAACCGGAACTCTGGAATTATGCTCTCATCTACTTGGTGGCAGCTGCATCGCAAAAAAATATACGAGCGCGGCAATGAGCGCGGTCTTTCGGTCGTTGACCGTCTGTAGTGATGGTGGCAGAGTAGCTTCTGCTTTTTTTTGCCGTTCCAGGCGCCCTGCAACATGTGTCTAAGGAAAATGAGTACCTCAAGAAAGTGTATCTTTCCTTGTGGGAGGGAGCCCGGTTTGGCTCAAGCGAAACAAATGGCGACATTTGCTTCTCTTCCGGGCTCCCGCATCTCATTTTACGGTGATGATAGCCAGTTCCATCTCTAGCCGGTTGTCACCGATGGCGGCCGGAGAACGGTGGCGGCTCCAGAATGTAGCTCTCGGTCGGCTCGCCGCGATCGTCTCTCCACTCCTGGCTTCACTTCCTTAGGTGCCCGTCGGGGACAAACGAGTATTAGGCTCTTCCAGTTTGCGATAAAGTGAAGGTGAGATCGCAATCACGGCGATGGCCAGCAGCACGCCGGCAATCACGTCAATAACGTAATGGTACCGCAGGTAGACCGTAGAAAATGTGATGAGCGCGGCAAACGCGGAAAACACGTAGAAGACCGGCGCTGAAATTCTTCGCGCCAGGTAACATCCCACCACCACAACCGCCACGTGTCCGCTGGGAAAGCAGTCGTACTGTGTTCCTTCCAGCGTATCCAGGAGATGTTGAAAGTATTGAAACGTCCACAGCCCGTGTAACGGTGGATGCAAAGAAGCGTAATCCATCAAGCGCGGTCCGCGCGCCGGCATAAGCAGATAACCAAGATAGGAAAGCAAAAATGTTACGGCAATCACGAACGTGCCGTAGCGAAACTCCTGCCTCGATCTGCGCACCCACAGAATAATTCCCAGGAGCACTGTGCCGGGAATGAACATCGTGTAAACCACCTGGAGAAACTCCACCAGGAAACGGGCCTGCATCGAACTTAGCCAAAATACAGGGTCGACTCTCCACATCGCCTGGTCCCAACGCGCCAACGTTGCGTCCGCCGGGCGAAGGCTGAGAGCGGAGACCAGATAGGGCACCTGTTTATAACAGAACGGGACGTAGGCCAACAGGTACCAGTGGCGCAGGAACTGCGCGGCGGGCGATGGGTTCTTTGTGAGCGTCAGGAGCAGGCTGATCGCCGCCACCTGCCCAAGAATCAGGACCAGGGCAAACGAATCATGCCGTGCAGCCAGCGCAAGCAGGCCGGCCATGATCGCGGCATAGGCAATGAAAAGTTTGTCGATGGGCCACAGCATGCCGGGCCGCGACGCTGGTTGGGGTGTCGCCACTTTCACCGCCGGGAGGCTAGGCAAGCTTGTAGTGCTTCATAAAGAGGTACTCGTAGACGCGATAGGGCAGAACACTTTTCAATTTGGGCCCCAGCCTTTCTCCGAAAGGGCCCACGGTGTAACGCAGGCGCGGAGAAGGATCGTTGATAATTCGTTCCACCAGGCGCGCCACCGGGTACGGCACTTTGCCGTTCTTTTCTTCTTCCCGCATCACGCCGACGCAGCGTTCCAGCAGTTCGCGGTAAACGCCACTCTTTACCGAATCCGCGGTGTCTACACGGTTGGCGGGAAATTCAGATTTGAAGTCTCCCGGCTCGATCAGGGCCACGCGAATACCAAAGGGGCGGACCTCCATCCTGAGGGCCTCCGTCATCCCTTCCACGGCAAATTTGCTGGCGCTGTAAAACGCCTGAAAAGGGACAGCCAACAATCCCGCCAGCGAGCTCACGTTGATAATCACGCCGTCCTTTTGTTGCCGCATGATGGGTAGAACGGCACGGCAGACGCGATGGATGCCAAAAAAATTCGTATCGAACTGCGCCATCGCTTCTTCAGGGTTTGTTTCCTCCACCGCGCCGGCAATCCCGTATCCGGCGCAATTGACCACCACATCGATGCGTCCGTGACGACCTTGAATCTGTTTTACGCCATCGCGAATTGAAGCGTCGTCGGTCACGTCCATGCGCAGCGTGTGAAACTGGCTGCCATTCCCGCCCGGCAAGCTGCGGCTTGCTCCATAAACGGTCATCCCCAGGCCGGCCAGATGTTCCCCGCACGTTCTTCCGATTCCTGAAGACGCGCCTGTGATCAGGACAACTTTCCCTCCGCCGCTCTTGCCGCTTGTCTGTGGTTTTTGGGCCATGTCCATGGATTGTATTTGGCTGGGCAAGAATCAGTCCGCTCCGCTTTCTGCCTGGGAGCCGGCCGCCCGGTTGCCGTTCACGTGGTTTTCAGATAGGTGCCGCGCCAGTTGCTCGACCGTCGGGTAGTCCCAGACAACAGTAGGTGAGATCTCCCGGTTCAGCCAGGTTTCGAGATCGCCGGAAAGTGAAACCGCTTGCAATGAATCCAGTCCGTAATTATCGAAGGTTTGCCGAACATCAATGCGCGATGGGTCTATATTGACCACGCTGGCGATATTTGTGATCAGCCACGTCCGGATGGTCTCCTCTGTGGGAGGTTCCGTGCTCGGTGCGATTTTCCTCTTCTTCAACATTCAGAATTCCTTCAGCCCTTTTACATCGACTTCTGGTTGAAATCAATTTCAGGTTGTTTTTTCTTGGGGACCTTCACTGCCGAGGCCAGTCCCAGCTTGGCGCACAGTTTGATCATTGAACCGGTGATGTCCACTTGCCACCACTCCAGTCCGTGTACCGCGGAGCTGGGGAAGGCATGGTGGTTGTTGTGCCAGGATTCGCCGAAGGTGGGGATCGCCAGCACAACGTTGTTGGTGCTGTGGTCCTTTACCTGATAGGGCTGGCTGCCAAAAACGTGGCAGACGGAATTGATGCTCCACGTAGTGTGGTGCACCACCAGGACCCTGATCAAACCACCCCACAAAAATCCGCGGGCAAAACCCAGCCAGCTCCGGGTAATCAGGCCTTCGGCAACCGCAGGCAACAGCAGTCCCAGAGCTATCCATAGAAAGTACATGCGGTTCAGCTTGAAAATCAGGCGGTCATGCAACAGGTCGCGAACGTAAGTGCCCCAATCGGTGAGTTCATGGTTGAACAACCAGCCCATGTGCGAGTGCCAGAGTCCCCTCAGGATTTCAACGGCGCCTTCACCATGCAGGTGGGGTGAATGGGGATCGCCGTCGCGGTCGCTGTAAGAGTGATGGCGCCGATGCACGGCTGTCCAGAAGATGACCGGCCCTTGTGCAGCCATGGATCCTGCTACCACAAGCGCAGTCTTCAAAACCAGCGTCGCCTGGTAGGCGCGGTGGGCGATCAGGCGATGAAAGCCCATTCCAATCCCCAGCACCGTAACGCAATACATAACCCCGAAAACAGCAAGGTCAAGCCGGTTGACGCCCCGGTTCCAGAACAAGAAAATTCCACCCGCCAGTCCTGCATAGGGAAGCAGCACCGTGGCCAGAGTGACCCGGCGCTCCAGCCGGCGCGCACGTTCGTTCAGCGGGCGGACACCGCGCGATGGAGAAATTTCTCCGGCGGGCTTAGGGAGCGTGTTTTCTTCCACCTGAGTTTGCATATTACGTCTGCATTCTAACTCCAAAAAGTACTTTCCAGACCCGGCTGGACACTGACGGTTTCGAGTTCGCGCGACATCAAAGACGTCCGGCACAACGACCGCCGGACTTTTCCGCTGGAAGTCCTGGGTACCTGGCCGGGCTTCAAAAGGGCAATCGCGTACGCTTGCACGTCATAGTCGCGCACAATCGCCTGGCGAATCGCGGCAATCATCTCCGCGGAATCCGCACGCAGGAATTCTCGCTGCACCTCCTGGGCAATCACCAGCTTCTCCTGCCCATCGTGCTCCACTGAGAATGCCACGCCTCCAAACGGCTGCAGCCCGGGATGGCTCGACTGGGCGGTGACTTCCAGGTCCTGTGGATACAAATTCCTTCCGTTAATAATGATCACGTCCTTAATTCTGCCGGTAACAAACAGCTCGCCCTTCATCAGAAAGCCCAGGTCGCCTGTGCGCAGGAACGGGCCCTCTCCCGTATCCGCCATGCGCGCGCAAAATGTTTTTGCACTCTCCTCCGGACGGTTCCAATAACCTGCCGCCACGCTCGGCCCGGAAACCCAGACCTCTCCCACACGGCCATCGGGGCAGCCCACCCTGCTCTTTGGGTCCACGATCACTACTCTATGGTCAGCCGGAGCATGGCCACATCCTACAACGGCTTTGGAATCTTCCTGGCTCGCCGCCACCGGAACAGCTTTGCCTGCTTCCAATTGGCTTCGATCAAGCCATGCGACTTTTGTTCCAGCCAGCGGTTTGCCGCCGGTAACGTAAAGCGTGGATTCCGCCAGGCCATAGCACGGATAAAACGCCTTGGAATTGAAACCGCACGGCGCAAACATCTTGCAAAAGCGTTCCATGGTTTCAGGATGAACTGGCTCCGCTCCATTGAACGCGATCTTCCAACTGCTCAGCTCCAGCCTGGCCCGCTGCTCCGGAGTAACTTTGCGGACGCACAGGTCATACGCAAAATTTGGACCGCCGGTGACCGTGGCGCGGACCTTGGTGATGGTCTGCAGCCAGCGAAAGGGCTGCTGCAGGAAAGTATAAGGCGACAGGATCACCACGGGGAAGCCGACATACAGCGGCTTTACCACGCCGCCAATCAGGCCCATATCGTGGTAAGGCGGCAGCCAGGAAATACCGATGGTGTTGCTGTCACTTTCAAATCCGCGCGCAATGACCTCAGAGTTGTGCTGCATGTTGCCATGCGTTACCGCTACGCCGCGCGGCCGGCTGGTTGAACCGGATGTGTACTGCAGGAAGGCCACAGTATCGCGGCCCGCCGCCGGGTTCCTCCACTTGTCCGCATCCGCCGATGGGATCGTGTCGCTGGCCAGCACCAGGGGCAACTCACCGCCCACCATCTCTTTCCAGGACGCAGTGAGGACCGGCGCGATGTCGGAAGTCGTCAATACGGTGCTGCACTCCGCATCCTTGAGCAAATCGCAGATCTTGGGGAGTGACTGCTTCAAACGTCCACGATGGGCGGGATACGTGGTCACCGCGATTGCGCCCGCGTAAAGACAGCCATAAAACGCGGTGACAAAATCCGCGCCTGGCTGG
>JBGPZS010000577.1:0-2515 GCA_041493865.1 Terriglobia bacterium | reverse complement strand
CGATCTCATGGGTTGGAAAGTTGTTGGGTCCCGGGTACGTTTTCAGCGTAAAACTGGAGCGGGGAAGGTAAACAAATAGTGAAGTCGGTGGCCAAGTCCGGGGAAGGTTCTGCCTTACAGGCAGGGTTCACCCTTGGAGAGATGTTGGTCGTGCTCTCGATCATCGCGATCGTGGGCGGATTGTCAATTCCGAGCCTTTCCAGAGCAATCGACAATGCAAGACTCAAAGGAGCCACTCAGAAGCTGGCGGCTGCGTATCAGGATGCGCGCATCCGTGCCACCCAGGGCAATACTTCCTATGAAGTGCTGGTTTCACCTCCCGGAATCAAACCCGCCCAGGCCTGCATAGATCTGGATGGAGACGGAACATGCGGTCCGGGAGATCCCGTGACCACGTTCCCGGTCCAGGTAGCTCTGAACAACCTTGGCGTGCCTGTTCCACTGGATCTTGCCCGGCTAAATTATCCCGCAGACACGGAACACTCTTCCATGCACACCCAGCAGGATGTTCTGGCGCCGGGATTGGCATGGAATGCCCGCGGCTTACCGTGCCAGCGAGACTCGGCCTCCTCACCATGCATGGCAAAAGGATGGGTCCAGTATCTGCAGTTGCAGCGATCAGGCAACGACACTATTTATGCGGCGGTAACCGTGAGCCCCACGGGCAGGGTAAAAAACTGGATTTATATTCCCTCGGGCAACGGAAACGGTGAGTGGTTTTAAATCACTATATGAATGCAGTTGGACAAACTCGGATGTTTAAAGCTGCAAGGCTGTCGCGCGGATTCAGCTTGATCGAATTGATGATCGCCATGGGCGTGCTGGCCGTGGGGCTGCTCGGCGGCATTCTGGTAATTGCTGCCGCTACGGCGAGCGATGGGCGGTCCAAATTGCATACCACCGCGGTGACGATGGCGGAAAGCACGATGGAGAAGATTTTGGCCATTCCCAAAAAGGCAGTGGGGCCGGCGGCCCAAACCGTGCTGACCGACTGTGCGGGGAATACCTTCATCATTGAGACCGCGCCTGGCGGCTCACCCTTGATCACCGGCGGCGCTTTTGCCGGTTCGGTTGACTTCTCCCAAGCCTCTCTTCCTAACTACTCCATGCGCTATGTCATGTGTTCCGCCGGGGCCGGGGTCGCCTATGACATCCGCTGGAGGATTGATGCCGGGCCAACTCCATCCACTCAGTTGGTAACGGTAAGCGCCAAGCCGATCGTGGGAAATGGGGCCGCGGCGGCACAGTTCACGCTGCCGTTCACGCTGCACCAGCTAAGAGGAGATTTCTGACGGTGAAACGCACTCCCAATCCGATTGTTGGCGTGACCGCGACAAATATGTCCGCCCGGGGTTATACCCTGTTGGAAATGCTGATCAGCCTGCTCATTCTGGCAACAGTGACGGGCGCCGTGTTTGAGCAAATTAACCACATGCAGAAGAAGTCAACTTCGGAAGCCATGAAGCTCGACCTGAACCAGCAGGCGCGGGAGTTCCTGGACCAGACGGTGCGTGACTTGCACATGGCCGGCTACCCCGGGGCCACCATGTACTCCAATCCGCTGATGTATCCCTCCAAAGTGGCCGCCGGGCTGGTGAGTGTTTCACCCACGCAGATCCTGCTGGAGGGCGATGTCAATAATGACGGCAGCGTATACAGCGTGAATATTTCTTACGTGGCCAGTGATCCCAATGATCCCAATTGCCCCTGCATCCGGCGCAGTGCCGTGGCAAAAATGGATGCGGATTCGTTCAGCCAGCCGACCAGCCCCTACTACACGGAAACCGAACACGTATTTCCCCCGGGGACTGCTTCGGGCCAATCCGGCGAAGACCTGTTTGCGTACTACGACCAGAACGGAAACGCGATCGACGTTAGCAGCGGAGCCGATATCTCCACCCCGGCCGGCAAAGATGTGATCACCGCAATCAAAACAGTGAAAATTAATCTTAGTTTGCTCACCACCCAGCGCGACCCGGAAACCCATGGATTTGCCCGCACGTCCATGTCAGCAGTCTCGAGGTTGAACTACTAATAAATGGTCAAAACCATGCTCAAAGCGCAAAGGCGGAAAGAACGCGGGATGGCGTTGTTGCTGGCTTTGTTCGCGCTCTTGCTGCTCTCGGCCATTGGGCTGTGCATGGTGCTGGCATCGGATACTGAGACGCGCATTGACGCGAACTACAGCACCGGCCTGCGCTCGTATTACGCTGCCCGCTCCGGGTTGGAAGAAGTGCGTGATCGTCTAAAGTATCCCGCCATTCCCGCTGGCGGTCTGGCAGACCGTCTTCCTCAGGATATCGCCGGCAACGCCAACGGCGTGTTATACGTGCTGAATCCGGCAAATGGTGAGACAGTGGATCCAACGGACCCGGCCAGCCCGTATTTCGATGATCAGCTTTGCCATGACTACAACTCTGGCGTTGCCGCCAAAGATTCCAAGTGTACTGTTCTTCCGGGCACGCCGAACTGGCAATTGCCTGTGCAGTATTCAGCCATTGCCTCCACACAGTTG
>JBGPZS010000602.1:0-2132 GCA_041493865.1 Terriglobia bacterium | reverse complement strand
TAATTGATGGTAACCGTTCAGTGATCGAATTTCCAGCACGAAGTTTCATTTCGAAACAAACTTTAGTACTCAGAGACTGGTATCTCCTCGCGCCTATCTTTACGTGAATGGCAACGGTGGTGCCGGTGGCGCAGAGGGATTCCATAAGCCATATCGATGAATGTGAAAACTTTTTAACTCCCCAAGTTACCTTTGCCTATTCTTGCCGATACTTAAGTGGCCTTTTTTCTTGACAATCCCTTGCAATAGAAGCAGAGTACATTTTGTAGTTTTTGTAGTTGAAAAACACACCCCCAGGCGTTTCACTGATTCAATTTTGGAGCTAGTCCACCAAATTCCGGAGGGGGACTGTGCTCTTTCGTGGTTTGCCCCACAGATAAATCTTCCGGATCCCCAAACCCTGAGTTAACAAGTATTGCGCAAGGAGTTGCTACCCGTGACTAGAACGTCTCTGCCTATCTGCAATCGCGTTTTCCCCAAAATTCAATCCGCCACCCTGCTTGTTCTGTTCCTTGTTCTGGGTGGACTGGGAAGTTACTTGTGTGCGGCTGCATTGCAAGCTCCGACGCGCGGCCCCAAAATCTGGCTGGGGGACAACCAGGCGGTTCCGGTGAAGCCGGTTGGGCCGGGTCTGGCGCAGAGCCTCGCCGCGGGACAGGCGCAGGCGCTCTCCATGGCCACGGCAGACGTTGATGGAGATGGAGTGGCCGACCTGATTGCCGGATTCAGTGCACCCGGCGGCGGCGCCATCGTGATCCATCGCGGCAACGTGGACGCTTTCGCTCCGCAAAGCGATGCATCGTTCCAGGCGATCGGCCGCGGACAGTTCCCGTCGCCATTTCTGCCCAATGCGCAGGTGGTAAGCATTCCCGTCCGGCCTGATTTCATGGCCCTGGGCAGCTTCACGCCCAGCGGACATCAGGACCTGGTAGTGGCCTTGCTCGGCGGAAACAGCTTGTACCTTTTCCCGGGCGACGGCAAAGGCAGATTCGGCGCGCCGCAAACCGTTGCTCTCTCCGGCGGCATCACCGCCATGGGCGCGGAAAACCTGGTGAGGGGATCGCCATACTCCAATCTGGTGGTTGGCACCGCCACGCCACAGAGTTCTTCTTTGCTGGTCTTCTCCGGTTCTGAACAGGGTTTGGCCTCGCCGGCCAGCTATCGCCTGGACGCCGCCGCCACCAACATTGTGTTTGGCGACTTCGGCGATTCACACACTGACGCTGCTTTCCTCTCCGGCGGCAATGTCTTCATCCTTCATTCTTCTACCTTCCAGATGGAAGAGCTCTCTCTACCGGTGAACGCCAGCGCCATGGCGCTGGGTTCGTTCATTTTTGACCGCACAGGTGGATTGCAGATTGCGCTGCTGACCTCGGACGGCAGCATACAGATTGCCGCTCGCACCGAATTTGATCCGCGTCCGTTGTCCCTGGATGAAGTGCACGCCAATTGGCAGGCAACAGGGCGTCGCGGGTTTGGAAATCAGCTGGATCCATCGCGCACGCTTCCGCAGAATGGCTTCAAGATCGTGGAAAGCATTGCTTCCGCTGCGCCGTTCACTCCCGGGCAGCCGCCGGTCCTCTTCCGTACGCGTATCTCCGACCATGCTGCCGACGATGTGATGGTGCTCAACCCCTCCATGGGCCAGATGGCCGTGATCTCGCACCCTGATCTAGCGCCCGACGCTACCAATTTTCTTCCCGGACAGGTTTCCACGCGGCCGTATAGCGGCTCGCCCGTAGCGGCGCTGCCCATGCGCACGAACATCGACGGGCGCCCCGGCGTTGTCGCACTGCATGCTGGCCAGCTTGCTCCGGCGGTGATGATGCCGCTGCCCGACCCGACGTTCTTCGTGAACCGCACGGACGATCCGGCGCCCGGCCCCGTTGCTACTACTTGCAATAACGTCAGCAATGTCGATGTGTCTACTTCTTGCAGCTTGCGTGAAGCGGTGCGTAAAGCCAATGCTACAGCCGGAACCGATACCATTATGCTCGCGGCGGGCACATTCACGCTTTCGATTGCAAGGAATCCAGCGGACCACAGTTCGGCGCTCACAGGCGCGCTGTATATCACGGACTCAGTCAATGTCGTCGGCGCCGGGCAGGCGACCACCATCATCCAGGGCGGCT
>JBGPZS010000106.1:0-10166 GCA_041493865.1 Terriglobia bacterium | reverse complement strand
TCGTCGGTTGTGGTTTCGCCGGTGATGGCGTCCAGCGGGCGGAGCGCGCCGTAGAGGTCGAGCATGATCATCTCATGCGGAATGTTGCGCTGCACCGCGTGGGTGGCGGCCTGAAGGCTGCCGAGCGATTCTTCCACCAGGCGCTGGTGGCGGATGTTGGTAAGGAAGCCGATCTCTTGTTCGCCCCGCGCAGAGTGGCCGGAAACTTGTTCCAGAATTGCCGCGCGCAGGGCATCAATGCCCTCGCCGGTGACGGCTGAAGTCTTGAAGACTTTCACATCTGCAATTTGCGGCAGGGAACCCGGCGCAAGGTCACATTTGTTGGCGACGGCGAGCATGCGGCGCGCTGAGCTTACGCGCAGCAGCTCATGGTCTTCAGCGGAAACCTCTCTTGTGCTGTCGAGCACTACCAGCACCAGATCGGCTTCGCTCAGGGCTTCATACGATTTGCGAATGCCGATGCTCTCGGCTTCGTCAGTGGAGTGGCGTATCCCGGCGGTATCGACCAGCTTGATGGGAATGCCTCCGAGAGCGACCGTCTCCGTGACCAGATCGCGCGTGGTGCCAGGAGTGGCGGTCACAATGGCGCGCTCGCGCTCCACCAGCCGGTTGAATAAGCTGGATTTGCCCACGTTGGGCCGGCCCACGATGGCCAGCGTAAGGCCTTCATGCACGATTTTTCCGTAAGCAAAAGAGGCGCGTAGTTGCTCCAGCGGATTCCGCACCTCTTCGATTCGGGAGAGGATGTCCGCCGCGGGAAGCACTGAGACGTCGTCTTCAGCAAAATCGATTCCGGCTTCCATGACGGCCACCAGCTCCACCAGCTTTCGCTTGATCGGTTGCAGTCGCCTGGAGAGGGAGCCTTCCAGTTGCTGCGCCGCCACCTTGGCCTGGTACAACGTCTGCGATTCAATGAGGTCGCGGACGGCCTCAGCCTGCGTGAGGTCAATGCGGCCGTTGAGGAAAGCTCGCATGGTGAACTCGCCGGGCTCAGCCAGGCGCGCGCCGCAGCCGGTAGCCAATTCGACAATGTGGCGTAACACCACGGGCGAGCCGTGAGCGGAGATTTCTACGACATCGTCAGCGGTGTAAGAGTGGGGCTTGGCGAAGAAGGTTACGACGGCCTCGTCGATGCGCTCGCCGGTGGCGGGCTCAACCAGTTCGGCGAAAAGGGCGTGCCCGACGGCAAGCTCGCGCTTCAGGCGCAACATGGAACACGCAATCTGGCACGCCTCAGGTCCGGCGAGACGGACCACGCCAATGCCTCCGCGGCCCGGCGGCGTGGCGATGGCGACGATCGTGTCGTCCAGGTTCATACTGGCTATCGCGAATGATTATTGCGCTCCAGCTTGGCAAAGTGGTCTTCAATCCGTTCGTAGATATGGTCGACTTTGCGGTGGAGGTGCGCCACCTCCAACTCGGCTTTCAGGTTCACTTCGTAGTCCAGATCGGATTTCAAGCGATCTTTGGCGACCTGGCGGTTCTGCGACATCATAATCACGGGCGCTTGGATAGAGGCGATCATCGACAAAAACAAATTCAACAAAATATACGGGTAGGGATCAAAGTGTTTGGAGAGCAGCGCGGTGGAGTTGAAAACCACCCAAATTGCCAGGGTTATTCCAAAGATAATAATGAAGGTCCAGGAGCCGCCGAAAGATGCGACCTTGTCCGCGATGCGCTGGCCGAAGGTGAGCCTTTCTTCTTCTTCGACGTTGGGGTTGCGTGAGACCTGCGTGCGCAACAGTTCGTCGGTGGCGCGCAGACGGCGGCCAATGACCGTGAGCACGTCCATGGCGGCGTGAGGATGCTGATCGATGAAATCCAGCAGGCGTACGCGATCAAGACAAAGCATCTGGGTGTCTTCGCGCGCGACCGCGGTGGCTGTCCTGGGCCCGCCATCGAGGAAAGAAAGCTCCCCGATGACGTCACCCTGTTCGTTTTCCGCCAGAACAATCTTCTCGCCGTCCGTGCTCTCCACAAAAAGCTCGACGTGGCCGGTGCGGAGGATAAAAATCTCGCCTCCGGGATCGCCATAGTGGAAGACGGTTTCGCCCTGCTTGAAGTCGCGGCTATCCATCATTTGCGCCAGCGCTTCACGTTCTTCGTCGTCCAGGAGTCCGAAGATAGGAACTTCGCCGATCATGGTCACGTTTGTAGACATTGAGGAAAACTCGTAAGGAATGAATTTGGGCGAACTAATGCAACCAGAGGTAGTTTAAACCAGGGCAGTTTAAACCAGAGTAGTTTGATTGAGGCTCAGTTGCCAGGATGCAAATATGCCTTGGATAGGCTCTCCGCTTGTAGCGTCCATGGCAACCTCATCTAACGACGCGCCGGGCGGGCAGGCTTGTAATCCTTGGGGTAGAGCACCACGTACCGGCGTCCGCCTTCGCCTTCACTCTGCGTGGTGAGCGCGCCATGGTCGCGAAATGCCAGGTGGATCAGCCGGCGTTCACGCGACGACATGGGCGCGAAGGAATAGGGCATGCCGGTTTTCAGCACACGCTCCGCCGCTACCTGGGCGGCGAGTTTGAGCTCCTGCTGGCGGGCGGCGCGGTAGCCTTTGCAGTCAAAGCCGACCTTGTCGTGGTCTTCGGCATGGAGATGGAGCGCCTCATGGGTCAGGACTTCAAACGAGCGCAGCACTTCCGCTCCGCGCTCCAGCAGCAACTGGCTGTCAGGACCGGCCAGCTCCACCAGGATCTCCGGCGTTTCCATTTCCTGGCCCATGGTCACCGGAGGATTCACGGTGATCCTGTACTTCAGCTTGAACGCTCCTGAAGCGATGATGTTCTTCAGAAACGAATCGATTTTTTTTGCTGTCGCTACCTTGTCCTGCAGCATTTTGTGTTCCAAACTCCCTCAGCGATTTTACAGCCTGGCAACCTCAACGCTTGCGGGTATTGCGCTTTTCAATGGTTTTTCTGACTTGCTGGCCCAGCTCTGAGCGGTTGATCACCAACTGCTGCACGTAGCCGAGAACCGTGCTCAGGGCCCAATAAATGGAGAGCCCGGCGGGCACGCCCCAGCTAAAGGCGCCAAACATAATGGGGCTCATAAATGCCAATATTTTTTGCTGGGCCGGATCCATGCCCCCCTGGGGGGCGCTCTTCTGCTGGACGAACATCGCAACAACGATGACGATCGGCAAAATATGCAAAGGATCGGGCGATGCGAGGTCGTGGATCCAGAGCCAGCCCGCGTGGCGTAACTCAATCGCGTTATTCAGCATGGAGTAAAAGGCAAACAGGAACGGCATTTGCAGGAGCAAGGGAAAACAGCCGCCAACCGGGTTAACGCCTTCTTTCTTGTAGAGCGCCTGCATTTCCTTCTGCATGTCCGCTTTGCGCGGATCGGTAAGGCTGTAGCGCTTGTATTTCTCCTGGATGGCCTTCATCTGCGGCTGGATCCTCTGCATGCGCAGCGATGACTTCATGCTGGAGATGCGGAGCGGCAGCAGGGCCATTGTAATCACCACGGTGAGAAACGCGATGGCCCATCCCCAGTTGTTGATCCAGTGCTCGTAGGTCCATTTCAGCCAGAGAAACAGAGGCCGGGCGATGAAACTGAAGGTGCCGAAATCGTAAATGCCGCGCAGATCGGGTCCGCCAGGACGGCTCTGAACGCTTTCCAGCAGGTCCACGGCTTTGGCTCCGGCGAACACGCGCACGCGTGTTGGACTGTTCGTGTTCCCGAATGCCAGGCCGATCACGTTGGCTTTTTCATTGCCTTCACCGGGCTTGTCAGGGTTCTTGGGCACCTCAGCCTGCGCGTTCAGGGTGACCAATGCCGTGTCTTTGGGGGCGTCCGGCAGAAAGGCCACCGCGAAGTACTGGTCAGCGGTCGCCGCCCAGTCAAAGGGACCGGGCACGGTCTGGCCACCGACAATCCATTTCTTACTGCTCAGGAAGCCGCCCGAGGCAGCGGCTTTGCGCTCGATCGTTCCTTCCTGTTGCCAGTCAATTTTGCTTGCCGTAAAGGAAACCGGCGCCAGCTGGTCGCCAATTCCGCTGGGCCACTGGGGGAAGGCCTGCACTCGTTGTCCGTTGCGGATGACCTCGGTCTCAACCCTCAGGAGAAAATCTTTGTCCGTGCGGAAAGTCTTGCGCACGGTGACGTCGCCGTCAGAATACTCATACATGAGCGGCCCGGCGGTGGAATTGCTGGTGGAGCCGCCGGCGTAAAGCGCCTCATTCAGCTTTTTTTCGAGCTCCTTGTCAAAGGTGAAAAATGAGAGCGGATATCCGAGCTGAGCCGACACCATGTGATTCACAAGATCGAACGGCTTGCCCGCATTGTCGGTGTACTTGTATTTTTCCGAACCATCCTTCTGCGGCTCTTTTTCCGTGAGCAGCCATGACTTCACCACCGCGCCACGGTTCGTGAAGGTAATGCGATAAGACCCGTTCTCCAGGACGGATTCCGCCTCGGCGGTGGCTGCCTTCGCCGGAACCTTGGCGACCGCGGACGGAGCCCTGGACGGAGCCCTGGACGCGGCCCTGGACGGGGCCGGTGTGGATGTGGCCGCGGGTATAGCGGCGGCGCCCGGCGGTGGCTGCTGAGGCTGCTGTTGTTGCTGCTGGCCTTTTTCTTGTGGTGGGGCCTGGGGCTTGGGCATGAAGTACTGCACCACGCCGATAACGACGAAAACGAGCAGCAGGGCCAGAAGCATACGCTTATCCGTGCCCGGTTCGCTCTGCGGATTACGATATTCAGTCAATTTTTGATCTCAACTAATTCTTCTTGGCGCTTCGCGCCAAACCGCTTTTGCGGTTATCGGTCCTTGCTAACTCTTCTGCCCTGCGTCAGGCCGCTCGGCGGTTACAGGCCTCACGGCTTCCTTTTTTCTTGGCGCTTCGCGCCAAACCGCTTTTGTGGTTATCGGTCCTTGCTAACTCTTCTGCCCTGCGTCAGGCCGCTCGGCGGCTACAGGCCTCGCGGCTTCCTTTCCTGGCACGGGGTCATAGCCCCCGCGCGCGAGAGGATTACAGCGAAGGAGCCGCCACAGGCCCAGAGCCGATCCATGCAGCAGACCGTGCCTGGCTACGGCTTCCGCAGTGTATTCCGAGCAAGTGGGAACATAGCGGCAGGCAGCCGGCAGGAAAGGCGAAACCATGCCTTTGTACAACCACAAGCAAAATTCCGCCGCATTCTTCATCGTCCCTGGCCTCGCTGCACCGCCGCGAAAACGATTGCAATCTCCGCATCCAGCTGCGCAAAGTCCAAAGTAAGCACGCTTTTGCGGGGATGCAGAACCAGGTCAAGCGGCCTGGCCAGCTCGCACAAGTGCCGCCGCACCACTGCACGCATGCGCCGCCGGATGCGATTACGCACCACCGCTCCACCCAGCACCTTGCCAATGGTGAAGCCCACACGGGGACCAGTACGGTGGCTTTCGCGGTAAAACGCTGTCATGTTTCCGGAAAAATGTTTCCGGCCTTTCTGGTAAACCACTTGAAAATCAGCGTGCTTCAGCAATCGCACATCCCTGGGGAAGCTCTGGGAAACTTTTTTTGAAGTTTCATTCACGGCTGGTCTGGCACGCAGAGTGGACATTTGCAGGGAAAACTACTCCCGGAAACCGGGCTTCACGGAAACGCGCTTGCGTCCTTTGGCTCGGCGACGGGAGAGCACGGCCCTTCCGCTCTTTGTTTTCATTCGCGTGCGAAAACCGTGCGTCTTGGAACGGTGCCGACGGTTGGGTTGAAAAGTGCGCTTGGGCATTTGACTTGTGGGGCTCCTACTCAGGATTGTTTGCGCTGGGCAAACGATAAGTATAAAGGAATACGGGCATTTCGTGCTACTTAGCTCCGCCAGCGAAAAAGACAACCTGTCCTTATCCCCTTTTAGGATAAATTGTCCCTTAGATATCTTTTAACGGCGTGAAATCCCGATTGGCTGTCCGCTCACGGCCCGTAGCTCTGCTTTTTCTGTTCTTACCCAATGGCTCATCCGCAGCCTGGCTTTTTTGCAGGTACGGGGACGAACTTTGCGCAAGGCAGGGAGCAATGCAGTTGGCAAAACTGCTTCAGACCAACCTCTTCACAAATGATTTCTCAAGTTGCACGCGACAGAAATTGTGCTATCGATATGTAAGCAGACAAGCAAGAGCAATCAAGAGAATGCTACGTTGCACCATGCTCGCGACAGTTAGAAACTAACTACTTGACGAAAATGCGTGCGCGGGTTTTCAAAAAATAAAGCCAGCAAAAAAATTTCGCGCGTATGGATTTCCAGCGGCTGAAGTTCGTGCTAGTATGGCCCACCAGACGAAAAAAATTGTTGCACAACGCAGTGTTCAGCACGCTGCGTCGCCCTTGAAGTTAAAATCAGATCTCCGAGTACAACGACGGGCCCCTGGCCGGCTCGCAACATAGGAAACATCCCAAGAATGTCATTACCCGCTGCGACCGTTACCGCAACCGCGAATCCATGGCTCCGCATCCTGGGAGCGCTGGAAAAAAAGATCACCCGTCATTCCTATGACACGTGGCTCAAGCCGACGCGTTTCAGCCATATCAATGGCAACATCATTTTTGTCCGCGTGCCGACCGCAGAGTTTCGCCAGCTCGGGGAAAAGTTCGGCGACCTGATCCAGGAAGCCATGGATACGCTGGCGCCTGAATACCAGGACGTGAAGTTCATCACCGCAGAGGAGGACCCAACAGCGCCTCCGGTCCGCGCTGATGGCGGCTTTGCTCCAGTCTCAGCCAGCGGCACAGGCACAACGGCAACGGCGCGGCAACAGCGCTTTGACTGGGACTCAGCAGCGCAGCTCAGCCCTAAGTACACGTTTGGCGCATTCGTGATCGGCGCCGGGAACCAGTTTGCGCACGCCGCGTCCCAGGCCGTGGCGGAGCGGCCTTCCAAGGCCTACAATCCGCTGTTCCTGTACGGCGGCGTGGGGATGGGCAAGACGCACCTGATGCAGGCGATTGGCCATGAAGTGAAGCGCCGTTCACCGCAGTCCTCGATCTGCTACATCTCGAGCGAGAAATTCACCAACGAGATGATCAATTCCCTGCGCTACGACAAGATGATCAGCTTCCGCGACAAGTTCCGCAATGTTGATGTGCTGCTGATTGACGATATCCAGTTTCTGGCGCAGAAAGAGCGCACCCAGGAGGAATTTTTCCACACGTTCAACGCGCTGCACGAGTCGATGAAGCAGATTGTGATTGCCAGCGACCGTCCTCCGAAAGAGCTGCCGGAAATCGAAGACCGCCTGCGCTCCCGCTTTGAGTGGGGCCTGATCGCTGACATTCAGCCGCCGGACCTGGAAACGAAAGTCGCCATCCTGCAAAAAAAGGCTGAATCAGAACGGGTAACGCTCTCGACCGACCTGGCGTTGTACATCGCTTCCAACGTGCGCACCAATGTGCGCGAGCTGGAAGGAGCGTTGATCCGGTTGATCGCCTATTGCTCATTGACCGGGGCCGAGATCAGCCTGATCACGGCGCAGCAGGTATTGAAGAATTTTATTGACTCCCAGGCGCGCAAAATCACGATTGATGCAATCCAGAAAGCCGTGGCCGAGCAGTTTGGGCTGCGCGTAGTGGAGATCAAGGCCAAGAGCAACTCCCGTGCCATCGTCTTCCCGCGGCAGATTGCCATGTACCTGGCCAAGCAGATGACCGAAGCATCTTTGCCGGAGATTGGCCGGCAATTTGGCGGCAAGCACCATACTACGGTCATGCATTCGATCGATAAGATTGAGGAACAGCGGCAGGCGGACAAGGACCTGAACCGGCTCTTGAACAAGCTGACCGAGACTCTGAATAGCTGAGAAGTTGCCCGGGGGACCCACAAGAACCAGAACGGCCGCGAGGAGCCGCGGGCAAGCGGATGTGTGCAACCGGCAGAATTAGGGAAGAACCTGTAAACTAAACGCGGTTGTTGCCGGATTCCAACTGTTCCCTGGGCGCGCTGGGCGGCGGCAATTGGTTAGGATCGAACATAGTCAGTTCAATAATATTAGGGGGCCACGGATATGCCTTCCTCCGCGGGCACTGAGGCGGGAGTTGCGATGGAAATTAGCGTCAGCAAAAATGATCTGTTGAAGGAACTCACAGCGACCCAGGGGGTGGTGGAGCGCAAAACCACGATCCCCATACTTTCCAATTTCCTGTTTGAAGCAGGTGGGGACAAGCTGTCGATTACGGCAACGGACCTTGATCTGAGCCTGCGCACTTCGTGTCCCGCGAAGGTGAAGAAAGACGGCTCCTGCACCATACCAGCGCGCAAACTTTATGACTACGTGAAGTTGCTGGCTGACGGCGACATCAGCATCAAGTTGCTGGAAAACCACTGGGTGCAGATCCGCAGCGGACGGTCCAATACCAAGATGGTGGGCATGGCGCGGGCCAACTTTCCCGCGCTGCCCCTGTTTCCCGCCGAGGCCGCCTTGCAACTGCCGGCACAGGTGTTGCGGCAATTGATCGGGAAGACGATTTTCTCCATTTCCAATGAGGAATCCCGTTACACCCTGAACGGCGCGCTCCTGGTGCTTAAGCCGGATTCAATCACCATGGTCGCGACGGACGGGCACCGGCTGGCCCATATTGAGCATGGCGCCACCAAGCTGCCCGTCAGCGGAGAAATGAAGGTCCTGGTCCCCAAAAAGGCCATGGCCGAACTGAGCACATTGCTGAACAGCAGTGACGCTCAAACGGTAGAGTTCGCCAAGGACGAATCGACGCTGTTTTTCCGCATCGGCGGCCGTCTGCTGACCTCGCGCCAGCTCACTGGCCAGTTCCCGAACTATGAAGCGGTGCTGCCGCGCGACAACAACAAATTTGTCACTGTGCATTGTGATGAGCTTTCGTCCGCGATCCAGCGCGTGGCGCAATTCGCCGATGAACGCTCCAATGCCATCCGCATGCGCGTGGAGAAGAACGAGCTGAAGGTCTCGTCATCGAACACAGAGACCGGCGAATCTGAAGATTCGCTGGAGACGGCGTATACCGGCGATCCGATGGTGATCGGCTTCAACTCGCAGTACCTGCTGGAGTTCCTCAAGGTGGTGGGGGCCGGCGACGTGCGCTTTGAGTTCAAAGACGCCCAGACCGCAGGCCAGTTACGTCCCGACGAGGCGGCGGACAGCGAATATCGCTACCGGTATATCGTGATGCCCATGCGCATCTGAAGTCGCCAAATCACCTGGAAAATGAAACAGGCCGGACGGCAAGTCCGGCCTGAAATTCTTGCTGCTCTGAGCTGTTATTGAACCATCTTCCGCGCCAGGACGCGATCGACTGTTTCCTCTACGCCGGGCAGGAAGGAGTTGACGCCGTTTCCAGCCAAGGCCATCTCACCGCGGACGCTGTAACTTGAAAGCGCCTCGTTCCACCGCTGGAAGATGAGCCGGCTGGGAGAATCGAGCACGTTCTTGCGGGCCGGTTCAGGACTGGCCAAACTGGCTGCCCACAACGAAGCGGCGCCAAGGTAGACGAGGTTGGTGAGGATTTGAAAGGCCCCAGTCAATGCCGGAATGCGGTCAATCAGATAAGTGGTGCTGAGATCGACGGCGGCGTAGACGCCCAAGCCCAAAGCGATGCTCATGCTATGCGTGCGCCAGGAAAGACCAAGACGCTTCTCCAATCCAAAGAAGAGCAATAACAGGCCGCACTGCATGAGGCGAACTGTGCGCTGCAGCAGTTCTGCCGCGGCGTACAACTTACTGTTTCCAGATCCAGCGGTGGCAAATGCAGTGAGCAGCGCAGCGAGGATCAGGAATACAGCCGCCCAACGAAACAACATTTTGCCCAGATCGATAAGGGCCGAGTAAGGCTTGAGAGCGCTAACCAGCAGCTCATACAAAACAGCGAATTCAAAGCCCATGGTGATCGGAGTAAGCACCCAGTAAAGGTAAAAATATTGAGGGCAATAGAAAACAAAGGGAACAAGACCGATCAGGCAGGTGGCAACGCACAGAGCGGAGTAACGAAAAAAAACGGGAAATTCAGAGCGAACCTTGCGGCGGTTCAGGATGCGCAGCGTATAGGCTTGTACAGCCACAGTGATCACTGCCACTGCGATGAGAACCCACTGAGTTAGGGAGATTTGCACAATCGCCTCCGAAGGAGCGTAAGCATACTACCCCCTCGGAGGCTGAGCAAGCCTCCGTCTGACACCAAAGTACAATTTACTTTGTGGTAAACATG